>CADDZV010000007.1 GCA_902812875.1 Clostridiales bacterium | reverse complement strand
GCGAAGACGTAAGCCAAGGCGCGGCCTGGGGTGGTGCTGCTGGCGGGGCAGCCGGTCTGTTGGCCGGCCTGGGGGCACTTACCATCCCCGGCATCGGACCGATACTGGCAGCGGGACCGTTGGCAGGCGCCTTGACAGGGATGGCGGCCGGGGGGTTGGGCGGTGCCCTGATCGACTACGGCATTCCTGAGAACGAGGGCCGGCGTTACGAGGAGGACATCAAAAAGGGCGAGGTACTCGTGGCGATAAAGTCGTCCGAAACCAAGGTAGCAGACGCCGCGAGGATTTTCCGGGAAAACGGGGCCCATGATGTCGTCACCCGCTGAGAGACCCGCCTGACGAGCGGCTTGACGGGTGGAGGTGCTGTCGCAACGGGAAAAATGGCCGGCGGGCGATGAGCCGCCGGCCTCAGCTTATGATCATAGCCTGTCACTGGAACAGAACCCGATCCGGACGCCGCGAGGTCTTCCGTCAGGGTTCAAAAGCCCTAGGTTTGAGCCTTTCGCCTGTGGTATGTTTAGGCCACATATAGAAGGTCATACGAACAGGGGTTAGAGGAGGAGCAGTAAATGGGCAGGATCAAGGTGGCAGTGGCCGGAGCAAGCGGCAAGATGGGCCAAGCTTCCGTGTCAGCCATCCGATCGGATACGGACCTGCAGCTTGTCGGTGCCGTGGCAAGGCGGTGGGCTGGCCGCGACCTGGGCGAAGTGATGGCCGGCCAGCCATGGGGCATCAACTGCCGCGCGGACGTGCAGGAGTGCCTAGACGCGGACCGGCCGGATGTGCTAGTGGACTTCACCCACCCGGAGGTAGGTGCCCAGCATGCCCTTTGGGCCCTGGCCAAAGGAGCCAGGCCAGTCGTGGGCACCACCGGTCTAAAGAAAGAGGACCTGGCTGCCATCGAAGAGGCGTGTGAGAAATCTGGGCTCGGAGCCGCCGTGATCGCAAACTTCTCGCTGGGTGCGTCGCTCCTGGCCCGGTTTGCCATGGAAGCAGCCAGGTACTTTCCGGAGATTGAAATCATCGAGATGCACCATCAAGACAAGGTAGACGCTCCTTCCGGTACCGCCCTGCACCTGGCGCAGGAGCTGGCAGCACGCATTCACACTGTCAACCGGCCTGCCAGCATCGAGCGCCTTCCTGGCGTACGCGGGGGGGCCGTCAACGGCATCCGCATCCACAGCCTGCGCCTGCCGGGCGTCATGGCCCGGCATACGGTGGTACTGGGGGGACCGGGCCAGACCATCGAAATTACCCATGACAGTACCGACCGCAACGCTTTCATGCCTGGACTTATCATTGCTATCAAAAAGGTGGTCGCACTCAACCGCGTCGTTTACGACCTGGCCGAGCTGTTGGACGACGGCCCGTGATGAGCGCCTGCGCTGGGTACAAGCACCACTGTGCTTCGTTGACACATATATTACCCCGGACCGCGACGGCGGACATGACAATACTGATGAGCGGCGAGGGGGCGGAGTACCGGTGCTCGCAGGAGTACGGGTGGTCTGGGGTATTACGGGATCGCATCATAATATTCAACGTTACCTGAACAGGATGAAGGAGGGCGTGGCGGCCGGTCTGGATGTGGTGCCAGTGCTGTCTTGGAGCGTTTCCCACGAAAGCACGCGGTTTGGCGACCCGGAGCAATGGCTTGCGAGCCTGCGTAACATTACTGCTCATCAAGCGTTGCTTACCATTCCGGAGGTGGAACCACTCGGCCCGATGAAGGCCATGGACGTCACCGTGGTTGCTCCATGCACTGGCAATACGCTGGCGCGCATCGCCCATGGGCTGACCGACTCGCCGGTGCTGATGGCGGTAAAGGCAACCCTGCGCAGCAAGCGTCCCGTCGTCCTGGCGATCAGCAGCAATGACATCCTGGGACTGAACGCTGCCAATCTTGCTATCCTGTTGGCAGCCAAAAACGTCTATTTTGTGCCGTTCGGACAGGATAATCCGGGGGAAAAACCGTACTCGGTAGACTCTGACGACGCGTTGCTCCTGCCCACCATCGAGGCTGCCCTGGCCGGTCGCCAACTGCAGCCACTTCTTTTAGGGCCGCGTACGTGACAGGAAGAGGGGAAGATACCATGTCATCCGGTTTGAAAGTCGCCATTGCAGGCCCCACGGGGGCAGTCGGGCACGCACTGTTGCAGGTGATGGCAGAACGAAAGTTTCCCGTGCGGGAACTCGTATTGATGGCTTCCAGCCACTCTGCCGGCAGCACGGTGACCTTCGAGGGCGAAAGCCTGACTGTACACGAGGTCACCGCGGAACTTTTTCAGGGAGTTGATGTGGCGTTTTTCGCCACCGGTGCTGATATCAGCAGCCGATGGATTCCAGTAGCCGTGGCCGCCGGCGCAGTAGCGATCGACAAAAGTAGCTTCTACCGGATGGACCCGGCTGTCCCGCTGGTAGTGCCGGAAGTGAACGCGCGGGACCTAGAAGAGCACCACGGCATTATCGCAAGCCCGAACTGCTCCACCATCCAGTTGGTGGTGGCGGTGGCTCCCCTCATCCGCCGAGCGGGTGCCAGGCGACTGGTGGTGGCCTCGTACCAGTCGGTTTCCGGTACAGGGCAGAAGGCCATGTCGGAGCTGGAGACACAGACGCGCGACGTGCTGGCCGGCAAAACGCCTGTTGCCGAGCTTTACCCGCGGCCGATCGCGTTCAACCTGTTCCCACACATTGATGACTTCGACCTGGAAGGCAACACCGGGGAGGAGATCAAAATAGTGCGGGAAACGCGCAAGATTCTCGGTCTGCCGACGCTCCCGATCACTGCCACCTGCGTGCGGGTGCCGGTGTTTATTTCCCACGCCGAGGCCGTATGGCTGGAAACGGAGGAGGAACTCGGCCCGGCGGAGGCACAGGCAATTTTGAGCCGTGCTGAAGGCGTGCAGCTATGGGAGGGCAACGGGTATCCTACCCCGCTCGATGCTGCCGGGAAGGATCCGGTGATGGTGGGGCGAGTGCGGCGAGATCCCACGGTCCCCAATGGGCTTGTGCTGTGGGTAGTGGCTGACAACCTGCGAAAAGGGGCAGCTACCAACGCAGTGCAAATTGCCGAAACTCTGTTCGGGGTCGGCACGTGACGTCGTGATACGGGGGTAAAGCACATGAACGTAGTCGTAATGAAGTTCGGCGGCACGTCGGTCAACACCCCCGAGCGGCGGGAGGAGGCAGCTCGCCGTGTGCAGGCCACTGTGGAATCGGGCCGCTGGCCGGTCGTGGTGGTGTCCGCGATGGGACGCCGCGGGGAACCGTACGCGACCGACAGCCTGCTCGACCTGGTCGGTCGCGACGGGATGATGCCGGAGCGGGACCTTGATCTCTTGGCCGCTTGCGGCGAAATCATCTCAGCAGTGGTGATGTCTTACCATCTCAGGCGCCACGGGCTTGACCCGATTCCGCTTACGGGGTGGCAGGCCGGCATTGTCACGGACGACACATTTGGAAACGCGATCATCACGCGTGTGGACACGTCGCGTCTGACACGTCACCTGGAAAACAGGCGTATCCCGGTGATCACCGGCTTCCAGGGGATGACGCCTGACGGCGAGATCGCCACCTTGGGACGGGGCGGCAGCGACACGACGGCCGCCGCGGTCGGAGCAGCCCTGCACGCGGAGGTGGTGGAAATCTACACCGACGTGGACGGCGTCAAGACCGCAGACCCGCGGCTAGTACCCGAAGCGCGCACCATCGACGAGGTGGCCTATTCCGAGATCTGGCAAATGGCACACGCGGGGGCCAAGGTGGTCCATCCGCGGGCAGTAGAAATCGCCATGGCGGAAAGCATCCCGGTGCGGGTGCTCGACACCACCGGCAAAGGCACCGGTACGCTCATTACGGCTCACCCCAACAATGGCACCGGCGTGTTCAGCGAGCAGCGGCTGCGGCGCCCGGTGACGGCTGTAACGTACCTTGGCGGCGTGGCACAACTGCGCGTGCGGGCGCCGGACCACCAAGACAGAAGTCTCGAGGTTTTTGAAAGCCTGGCGCAAGCTGGCATCAGCGTCGACCTCATCAACGTGAGTGAAAACGGACAGACGTTCACTGTCAGCGAGGCAGTGGCGGAACGGGCGGAGAAGATACTGGCTGGCCTTGGTTTTAGCGTGGAAGTGGTGGCGGACTGTGCAAAGGTCTCGGTGGTGGGGCTCGGCATGCGGGGCGTACCAGGGGTAATGGCCAAAGTCGTGCGGGCTCTCCACGGTGCCGGGGTGCCCATATTGCAGACCTCTGACTCCCACCTGACGATTTCGTGCCTGGTGCCGGGCAACCTGGTGAAGGCCGCTGTGCAGGCACTGCATTCGGAATTCCAGCTGGGGCAGGGTTGAGAAGGGAAGGGGGATTAGAAGGCATGGCAGAGAAAACTCCGTTTGGCAGATTGCTCACGGCCATGATCACACCGTTCACCGACGATCTTGCCGTCGACTACGGGGTGGCCAGGGAGCTCGCACGGTACCTCGTCGACGAGCAGGGGGCCGACGGCCTGGTAGTAGCCGGGAGCACCGGCGAGTCGGCCACCCTGACTGACGAGGAGCGGCTTGAGCTTATCAAGGTGGTCGTGGAGGCGGTTGGCAACCGGGCGTACGTACTGGCCGGCACGGGAACCAACAGCACGGCCAAGAGCGTCTCGCTCAGCAAGGCCGCCCGCGATCTCGGAGCCCACGGTCTCATGTTGGTTTGCCCGTACTACAACAAACCGTCCCAGGAGGGACTGTATCAGCATTTCGCCCGGGTGGCCGAAAGTGTCGACCTGCCGGTTCTTCTGTATAACGTGCCAGGGCGCACATCAGTCAACCTGCTACCCGCTACGGTGATACGGCTTGCGAAGATTGCCAACATCGTGGCCATCAAGGAGGCGTCCGGAAGCCTCGACCAGGTCTCCGAAATTCTACGGGGAACGCCGCAGATCGCAGTCTACAGCGGGGACGACAGCTTGACTTTACCGATGCTGGCGGTGGGCGGCGTCGGCGTCGTCAGCGTGGCCTCCCATGTGGCAGGCCGTGCCATCAAGGACATGATCGAAGCATACGTGAACGGTGACACCGGAAAGGCCGCGGCTTTGCATCAACAGCTCTTCCCGCTTTTCAAGGCGATGTTCGTTACGACCAATCCGGTGCCCGTAAAGGCCGCAGTCAACATGCTAGGGCTGAAGGTTGGCGCGCCGCGGCTGCCGCTCGTGCCGGCCACCGACGGTGAGTTGCAGGTTATTGCCGGCGCCTTGAAAGCGGCGGGAATTCTTTGACAGCGTAGGCTGGCGTGGTAAAATAAGGCGACTATTCTGCGTGGACGTCAGGTGTCAGGCCAGCGCCCGTCGGAAGCCGAACTGGGCTGGGTGCTGGCGGTAGCGGGGCGGCTCGAGTGGGCAGCCCCGCTTGTGTGTATTGCTTATCGCCCACCTGACGAAATCTCGCGTGATGCGGAGGTAGCATGTATTGAGCCAAAACAAGATTAAGATCCATTTCCTAGGCGGCCTAGGAGAAGTCGGCAAAAATGTAACGGTCATTAACTATCAAGACAACCTGCTTGTAATCGATTGCGGCCTAACGTTTCCCCGGGACGAGCCCGGGGTAGACCTCGTGCTTCCCGATCTCACCTTTCTCGTGGAACACCAGCGGGATATCAAAGGTCTGGTACTGACGCACGGACACGAGGATCATATTGGTGCGGTGCCGTACCTGCTTCGCAACGTCTCCGTGCCTGTTTTTGCCACCAGGCTAACCATGGGGTTGGTGGAAGAAAAGTTACTGGAAGAGAACATCCCCCTGCCGCCCGGCTCGCGGGTTGTACGCCCGCGGGAACGCCTCACGATCGGTCCTTTTACGGTCGAAATGTTCCGGGTGAACCACAGTATTCCCGATGCCGTGGGCGTGGCGGTGCAGACGCCTGTGGGACTGGTCGTGCATACTGGTGATTTCAAGTTCGACCAGACGCCGGTCGATGGCCGGGTGGCAGACCTGCAGTTTATGGCCACCCTCGGAGCCCGCGGCGTGCATATCCTTTTGTCTGACAGCACGAACGCCCCGCGCCCGGGCTACACTCCTTCGGAAAAACAAGTCGGAAGGCAACTCGAGGACATTTTCGCCCGCAGTACGAGCCGCATCATCGTGGCCACTTTCGCATCGAACATCCACCGGGTCCAACAGGTGGTGGACGCTGCCGTGGCCAACGGCCGCCTGGTCGCTTTTACGGGCAGAAGCCTTGTAAACAGCGTGGAAGTGGCCCAACGTCTTGGCTATCTGGATGTACCCGATGGTGCGGTGGTCGACATCGAGGACATCTCGCGGCTTCCCGCGGACAGGCAGGTCGTGGTGACCACGGGCAGCCAAGGAGAACCGCTTTCGGCATTGGCACGCATCGCAAGCGGCGAGCACCGGCACATTCAAGTGATCCCCGGCGAGACCGTGATCATTTCCGCTACACCCATACCGGGTAACGAGCGCATGGTTTACCGCACCATGGACCTTTTGTACCAGCGGCAGGCACGCGTGCTTTTGGGTGCCGAAGATGGGGTGCACGTCTCTGGCCACGGCAGTGCCGAGGACCTGAAGCTGATGCTGAACCTGATGCAGCCACGGTTTTTCGTGCCTATCCACGGTGAGCAGCGACATCTCATGCACCACGCCTGGCTGGCAGAAGAAGTGGGAGTGCCGCGGGCGAACATCCTTCTGGCTGATAACGGTACGACGCTCGAGTTTTCCCGCGACGAGGCCACCGTCGGCCAACGGGTGCCGGCCGGCCGGGTTCTCATTGACGGCCTCGGGATAGGCGACGTCGGCAAAACGGTGCTGCGTGACCGCGAACAACTGGCGACAGACGGCATCATCGTGGTGGTGGTGGGACTGAGCCGCCAGTCAGGCGAGATCGTTGCCGGTCCGGAAATACTGTCCCGGGGGTTTGTCTACGTACGGGAATCGGACGAACTCATCGGGGAAGCCCGTGTCCAGGTAATGGCAGCCCTTTCGCGTTTGCACGGCTCCCGAAACGGCGAGTGGGCGAGCGTGAAAGGGAAAATCCGCGACGTCCTGGGCCGGTTCGTGCAGGAAAAGACCGGCCGTCGGCCGATGATCCTGCCGGTGATCATGGAAATCTAGCGAGCGTTGCCATCCGTGTGGTAGGAACCCCACGGCCGGGGGATTATATGGGGAGAATGCCGTGGAGGTTCAAGCGATGCTGGCTGGGGACAGTGGAGAACGGTATAAGGCAGAGGCGGGCGAGCCGGCCCGCGAGCAAGGGAGTCCCCCCGTGGTGACGCCACCAGGGGCTTTCCCGGCGGGGGCCGAACCCCGCCTCCAGGCGTACGCCGCACAGGTTCCGGGGCCGTTTGGTTTTCCGCATACCTTTCCCGAGTCGCACATACATTGTCTTACCATCATCGGACAGATCGAGGGCCATCTGGTGCTGCCGCCACAAAACAAGACCACCAAATATGAGCACGTATTGCCTCAGCTGGTCGCCGTGGAACTTGCAAGCGAAATCGAAGGCCTCCTCGTGCTTCTAAACACGGTCGGCGGCGACGTCGAAGCCGGTCTGGCCATCGCCGAGATGCTTGCCACCTTGCGTAAGCCCACCGTGTCGGTGGTGCTTGGAGGCGGCCACAGCATCGGCATTCCGATCGCCGTCAGCACCAGCAGATCATTTATTGCCCCGAGTGCCACCATGACCATCCATCCGATCCGGTTTACCGGCCTCGTTGTGGGGGTACCGCAGACGTACGAGTATCTTGACCGCATGCAGGAACGGGTCATCCGCTTTATCGTCGACCATTCCCACATCTCGGAAGAGCGCCTGCGCGAGCTGATGCTCCGCACCGGTGAACTGGCGCGCGATATCGGCACCGTGCTCGTAGGGGAAGATGCGGTCCGGGAGGGGCTCGTTGATCGCGTGGGAGGGGTGGGGGATGCTATCCAGGAGCTGGAGAACCTGATCGCGGCGAACTGGGCACCCTCGCCCGGAATGGTTTCCCAATGATCCATCACGTAGCGCTGCCGGGGGAGCTCATAATGGGCCCACCAGATGACGAAGATTCCCGTCGCCTGCGGTGCATACCGTGGGCGGGAGGATTTTTGACCATTCAAAGGCAGGACGACGGTACCTGGGCCGCCGTGCGGTTGGAACACACTAACCCCTTTGCCTACCTTAGTCCAGTCACTGTCTTTCCACACGAGTACATACGGTCCGGCGACCGCTAGCACAAAGGACTGAGCAGGCCATTGCCGAATACCGTACAGTTGTGAATTGGCCTCTTACACGACGGAATCAGGGGGAATTTTCATTTTGACGTATGCACAGGCCGTGCTACTGGGGATTGTACAAGGTCTGACCGAATTCCTACCGGTCTCGTCGAGTGGGCATTTGGCAGTGGCCGCTCACCTTTTGGGCATCGCTCCCGACCTGGGATCTTCCATCCTGTTGCATGCCGGTACACTCGTTGCGGTGATCGTGTTTTACGCCAGGGACCTCTGGGCCATCTTGCAAGGCGTTTTTGGGGCAGGGCGGGAGCCGAAAAAATGGCGCCGGCTTTTTTGGCTACTGGTAATTGCCTCGGTGCCAACTGGGATCATGGGGCTTTTACTGGCGTCCCGGGTGGAACAGGCCTTTGGTTCGCTGACTGCCGTAGGCGTCTCGTTTATTTTGACGGGGGTTGTGCTGTGGGTGGCGGGGCATAAGCCCGCTGGGCGCACCGGTGTAAGCCGGGCAACTCCATGGCAGGCCGTGGTGGTCGGAATTGGCCAGGGCATTGCCGTTTTCCCGGGGATATCACGTTCCGGACTTACTGTCTCCACGGGTCTTCTCTTGGGTTTCGAAAGGGAGTTTGCTGCCCGTTTCGCTTTCTTGCTTTCGGTGCCGGCGATCGCCGGCGCGTTTGCCCTCGACCTGCTGCACGGGGTAGGCGCGAGCGGCGCCATGGCTTGGCACGGCCCCGACTGGCTGGGGTTTGCCGTCGCCGCCGTGACCGGATACGCTTCGATCAGCATTCTTTTGCGGATAATCGAAAAAGGAAAACTGAGCGTGTTTTCGTATTACTGCTGGCTGGTCGGGCTTTTGACCCTTTGGCTCGCACATTAGCAACTACAAGATTTTGCGGCCGGTCCGGAGGCAAAAATGGCGAAAAAAGCTGCACCGCGGAAGGGGCCTAGCATCGACTCGGAACTCGCCAGCGTAGTGCTGGCAGCGATGGGGCTATTTGGCTACGTCGCCCTTTTTACGCATGGAGCTGGCGCGCTGGGTGCGTGGGCGAATGGGCTTATGCGGGTTCTCGCCGGGAGCGCGGCCCCCATTCTTCCCGCGTATCTGGTGTGGGGCGCCTACCTCATTTTGAACCGGCGCGTCGTGCACAAAGCCAGGCGACTGGTCGGCGGATTCCTTGTATTGGTGGTGATTGCTGCCTTCTTCCACCTAACGGCGCCGCTTTCGGAGGCCATGTTTTACGGCCGCCAGGGCATCGGCGGCGGACTTGTGGGTGCCGCAGTAATGGTCGCGACCGTGCGGCTCGTGGGCACGGCAGGGCGTTGGGTCGTCCTGTTCGCGGCCTTACTGTTGGGGCTTCTGTTGGCAGTCGACCGCCCGCTCATTGCACCGGCAGTTGAATTCCTCAAGATCCTCAGGAAAAGAAGGCGTGTTGCCAGGCCTTCGCCTGCTGACGCCTTCGACGACGTCCCGGCCACCGAGACCTTGGGCGGCGGGCCGGCACCGGTTGTCTACCGGGGTGGCGAGCCCTATGCGGAAAGCGGGCCGGCCGAACCGGACGAAGGTGAAAACGAGTCCCGGGTAAACGAGTCAGGGCCGTCGCCGCAACCGGAGGAAAAGCCGCCCAAGGGCGTACTGCCGCCTGGTGCGACGCTGCAGGGCGAAAAAACGTCTTCGGCGACTCCGGCGGCACAAGAGCACATGTACGAGAACTACCAGCTGCCGCCTTTGCAGCTGCTGCGCCGGCCGCCGCGGCGCCCGCAGGGGCAGGTTCTCGATGTACAGGGGCGGGCGCGGCTCTTGGAGGAAACGCTGCAGAGCTTTGGCGTCCAAGCGCGCGTGGTAGAGATCCACCAGGGGCCGACGGTGACTCGGTTTGACCTGCAGCCCGCCAAAGGGGTGAAGGTAGCACGCATCAAGGCTTTGGCAGACGATCTGGCACTCGCGCTGGCCGCACGCACGATCCGCATCGAGGCCCCGATCCCGGGCCGGGCGGCCGTGGGTGTGGAGGTCCCCAACCAGGAAGTGCTCACTGTCTACCTGCGCGAGGTGCTGGAAAGCCCAGAGTTCCAGCAATCGCCGTCCCTGCTGACTGTAGGCTTGGGCCAGGACATCGCTGGCCGGCCGGTAGTGGCGGATCTCGGACAAACCATACACCTACTGATCGCCGGGGCCACCGGTTCCGGCAAGAGTGTTTGCCTGAACGCTCTTATCTGCAGCCTGCTCTTTCGGGCACGTCCAGACCAGGTGCGCTTTCTGATGATTGACCCCAAGCGGGTAGAGCTTAGCGTATTCAACGGCATTCCACACCTCGTTACGCCCCTCATTACCGATCCCAAACACGCGGCCCAAGCCCTGCGCTGGGTCGTAAAGGAAATGATGCGGCGCTACGAGCTCTTGGCAACCGCGGGGGTACGTGACGTCAACAAGTACAACGACCTCGTGAGCGCTGGCCACGATGGCGAATATCTGCCGTACATCGTGGTGGTGATCGACGAACTGGCAGACCTCATGATGGTGGCGGCCAGCGATGTCGAAGATGCCATTTGGCGACTGGCCCAAATGGCCAGGGCGGCCGGGATTCACCTGGTGGTCGCAACCCAGCGGCCGTCCGTCGACGTCATCACAGGGGTGATCAAGGCGAACATCCCGAGTCGCATAGCGTTTGCGGTTTCGTCGCAGGCGGACTCGCGGACGATCCTGGACGGGCAGGGAGCGGAGGAGCTTCTTGGTCGCGGAGATATGCTGTTCCATCCGGTCGGGGCCTCGCATGCCATCCGTGCCCAGGGCGCCTATGTTTCGGATTACGAGGTGGAACGGGTGGTCGAGTTTGTGCGTAACCAGGCCAGCCCACAATTCCAGGAAATTGCAGTCGCGGACGATGACGGGGAAACCCAGACAGAACTTGATGACCCGCTATTGCCGGACGCCGTGCGTGTTATCCTTGAGACTAGACAGGCATCGGCTTCGATGCTACAGCGAAGACTGCGGGTGGGGTACACCCGTGCGGCCCGGCTGATTGACATCATGGAAAGCCGCGGGATTGTGGGCCCCCACGAAGGGGCAAAGCCGCGCGAAATCCTCATCGGCTTAGAACAATACCGGCGCCTGTTCGGACAGGACATCAACGCCGAGGGAAGAGGGGGGGGCAGGTGAATGCCACGCCGGACGTTTATCTACCTGGTATTGGCGGTTGGCGTAGTCGTCGTGGGCCTGTTTGTGCTTCTCAACACGGTCTACACCGATTGGCAGTGGTTCGAGTCGCTTGGCTACCTGCAGGTGTTCAGCATCTCCTTGAAAGCACGGCTCCTGGTCGGGCTTGTGAGCGGGATTGTCTTCGGCCTGGTGGTTTGGCTGAACCTTTCTTTGGCACGCGGGCGCCATTTTGTATTGAGTGACGGCATTATCCACGAGGGGGCCCGCCAGGCGGCTTCCCGCATCGTGCGCTGGGGCATGGCGACACTGGCAGTAGTGGTGGGTGCCTTCGCAGGCAATGCCCTGTCGGCGGGCTGGCTGACAGTGTGGCGGTACCTGCACCAGGTTCCGTTCGGGTCCACGGACCCGATCTTTGGCAAGAACATCGCGTTTTACATGTTCACCCTGCCGTTTTACGGGTACATCTACGCCGGTCTTTTGGGCCTACTTTTGGTGTCGGTGCTTAGCGCAGCGGTGATATACCTGTTTGGCCGGGGGCTTGATTACATCGACGGGAGGCTGGTACTGTCGCCGCGTGCCCGTGCACATCTATTTTCGCTGGTGGCCGCGTTCTTCTTTTTAAAGGCGTGGGATTACTGGCTGGCAGCCTACCGCCTCGTGTACTCGCAGCGGGGTGTCGTGCTCGGGGCCAGCTACACCGACCTGCATGCCGTACTTTTCGCCCAACGTTTGCTTTTGGGGCTTGCCATATTAGGCGGCGTTGTCACACTGGTGGCCATCCGCGTCCGTCGCGACCGGTGGGTGTTGTGGTCAGCCGTGGCGGTGGTGGGAGTCTCCCTGGTCCTGGGGAGCGCCTATCCCGCCTTTATCGAGCAATTCGTGGTGGAACCCGACCAGCTCAACAAGGAACGACCATATATTGGCTACAACATTGCCCTGACCCGCGACGCTTATGACTTGAAATCTTTCAAGACGGAACAGTACCCGGCCTCGGATACGCTCACTTGGGCCCAAGTACAGCAGGATCCGCTCACGGTGAAAAACGTACGCCTGTGGGACACCACTCCGCTTTTGGACACTTACAGTCAGCTACAGGAGATCCGCCTGTATTACAAGTTCACTGGTGTCGCTTTTGACCGTTATACGGTGGGAGGAGACTACCGCCAAGTCGCGATCGCCGCACGCGAGATGAACACCTCGGCGTTGCAGGAACCGACCTGGCTCAACGTGCACCTCACGTTCACGCATGGTTACGGGGTGGTGGCGAGCCCCGTCAACGAGATCGGCTCGGAAGGTCTGCCAGATTTTTGGGTCAAAAACCTGCCGCCGGAAAGCGTACCCGGGCTGCAGGTGTCGCGTCCGGAGATCTACTACGGCGAGCTGACGAACGACTATGCCATCGTGGACACGAAAGAGCCCGAGTTCGATTACCCGGTCGGTGACACGAACCAGTACACAACCTACCAGGGTACCGGCGGTATCCGCTTGAGTTCTCCGTTGGTAAAGGCGGCCTGGGCGTTACGCCTCGGGTCCTACCAGATCCTGGTCTCCGGAGTGATCGGGCCGAATGCCCAGCTGCTCGTTTACCGGAATATCACCGAGCGTGTGGCGAAGATCGCGCCGTTTTTCACCTACGATCCGGACGCCTACATCGTGATCGGCGACGACGGACGCCTGTACTGGATGATTGACGCCTATACGACGTCGCGGCAGTACCCGTTTTCCGAACCTTACGTCCTGGAAGGGACAACGGTGAACTATGTGCGGAACGCAGCCAAAGTGGTCGTGGACGCGTATACCGGCAAGGTCACGTTCTACATGTTTGCCCCCAGCGACCCCCTCGTGCAGACTTACGCCCGGATTTTCCCCGGCCTATTCCAGCCGTTTTCCGCCATGCCGGCGGGACTTGTGAAGCACGTGCGTTATCCGTCTGGGCTTGAGTACATCCAGGCCCAGGTCTATGCACGCTATCACATGGACGATCCCAAAGTCTTCTACAACCAGGAAGACCTGTGGGCCATCCCGAACGAGCTCAGCGGGCTCAGTGGCTCGGAGAGCCAGCAGAGCCCGATCACTCCTTACTACGTGATCATGAGCCCACCGGGTGCGAGCGGCGCAGAGTTTCTGGCCTTGATGCCATTTACTCCGGTGAACAAACAGAACATGGTGGCTTTGATGGCTGCCCGCTGCGACTTTCCAAATTACGGCCAAGTGGTGGTGTATGAGTTTCCCAAGTCGAAGCTGGTGTTCGGCCCCATGCAGATCGAGGCCCGCATCAACCAGGATCCGGTCATTTCGCAGGACTTGACGCTTTGGAGCCAGGCCGGCTCCCAGGTCATCCGCGGCAACCTCCTTGTCATACCAATTGCTGGTTCCCTCGTCTATGTGGAGCCGCTTTACCTTCAATCCACCGATGCCCAGTTGCCAGAGCTGAAGCGCGTGATTGTGGCCTATGGCGATCATGTCGTCATGGCCCAGGACCTCGTCTCCGCCCTGGCGGGCGTCTTCAATGTATCGCCCACCAGCACGGTGGGTACGACGCCCGGGACCATGTCCGCCGCTGACCTGATCAAACAGGCCCAGGACCTGTACAAGCAGGCCCAGGATGCGATCAGGGCGGGCGACTGGGCCACTTACGGCCAGCTTATGAACCAACTCGGCGATGTCCTGAACAAACTGGCCGGACAATCGGGAACCAGTACCGGACCGACGCCGTAACGTCATTCTGGCGCGGGTGCCGCCACCGGCGCCCGCGCCATACATAACATGAGCCACCAGGGGGTTCGGGAAAGATGGGTGCGTGTGATATCGCGAAGTTGAGTGAATGCGTGGGGCAAGAGGTAATGCTGCAGGGGTGGGTATATAACCGCCGTTCCAGCGGCAAAATCCAGTTCCTTATATTGCGCGACGGTACGGGTTTTGCCCAAGTGGTCTTTGCGGCCGGGGAGGTCGATGCCGACACTTTCGCGGCCTGTGACCGGTTGACGCAGGAATCGTCCGTACGGGTGTGGGGGCAGGTGCGTGCAGACGCACGGGCCCCCGGCGGATACGAAGTGACGGGACGGCGCTTGGAAATCATCCAGATTGCCAGTCCGGACTATCCCATTAGCCTCAAGGAACACGGGGTTGACTTTCTTTTGGATCACCGCCATCTGTGGCTGCGGACCCCGAGACAGGTCGCCATCATGCGGATCCGGGCAGAGGTGATCAAGGCCATCCGCGACTTCCTGGACGACCATGACTTCACCCTGGTAGACGCACCCATCTTCACCCCGAACGCTGCCGAGGGCACCACCACCTTGTTTGAGGTCAGTTATTTTGACGAGAAGGCTTATCTCACGCAGAGCGGGCAGCTTTACAACGAGGCCACCGCCATGGCACTTGGGCGCGTGTATTGTTTTGGCCCTACCTTCCGGGCGGAAAAATCCAAGACCCGCCGGCACCTCATGGAATTCTGGATGGTGGAGCCGGAAATGGCCTTCTGGGACCTGGACCAGACGATGGCCCTCGAAGAAGAGCTCGTGAGCTTTGTCGTGGCGCGGGTGTTGGAGCGGCGGCGGCAAGAGCTGGCGGTAATCGGGCGGGACACCGCTCCGCTTGCGCGAGTCAAACCGCCTTTCCCCAGGATTTCCTACGACGAGGCACTCGCGCTGCTCCACCGCAAAGGACTGGATTTACCCTGGGGTGAAGACCTCGGGGCTCCGCACGAGACGGCGATCAGCGAGGAATTTGACCGGCCTGTGTTTGTGCACCGCTATCCTGCTGTAGCGAAGGCGTTCTACATGAAGCCTGATCCCGAGCGGCCGGAAGTGGTACTGGGCGCGGATCTTCTGGCATCAGAGGGCTACGGCGAGATCATCGGGGGTGGCCAGCGTATTGACGACCCCGAGCTGCTCGCCCAGCGTTTGCGGGAAAACGGGCTTTCCGAAGAAGCCTACCGGTGGTACATGGACCTCCGCCGGTACGGGTCTGTGCCCCATTCGGGCTTCGGCCTCGGCATCGAGCGTACTTTGGCCTGGATTGCCGGGCTTGAGCACGTGCGCGAGACGATCCCCTTCCCGCGTCTTTTGAACCGTCTCCGTCCGTGAAAGCCTGCAAAAACGACTGAAAATATCATATTTTCGTGTTGGGGACTGGAAGGGTTTCACCAGTCGATGTCGAAGGCGGAGCAAGTGTGGGAGGGCATCACGGACCAACGGAGGACAAAGCTTATGGACCTGGCTGAAATAGGCAGGTTACTGCGCGAGACGCGCGAGCAAAAACACCTGACGCTTGAAGACATCCAAGCGAACACGAAAATTCGGCACAAATACTTGGTGGCCCTGGAGGCGGGGGACGAGTCGGCTTTTCCGGCCATTGTGTACCTGAAAGGCTTTTTGCGCGCCTATGCCAACGAGCTCGGGCTGGACGGCTGGCAGCTGGTGGAGGAATACAACCGGCACCTGGCGGCGCGGGCCGGCAGCGACGGCGAAGAGGTCCAGGCGGCCCCCAAGCCGGCGTCAGCCTCCGCACCCGCCCGACCGGCCCTGGCGGCTACGCATCGCACCGGGGCACGGCAGTGGCAGCGAGTTGCGATCTACCTTGTCCTGGGGCTCGTAGTGGTCGCTTTGGCATTTTACGGATATGGCTATCTTGGCCGTGCGTCTGAACCCGCGCCCACTCCAAGCAACGAGACAAACCCTCCCGGCACGTCGACACCCGGGCCCGCCAATCCCGGCGCGACTGCCGGGCAGACCCAAGGTGGGGGACCAACCGCCCTTCCCGTGGTAAACCTCGCGGGCACTGACGGCGTGGGGTCGAACGTAACCTCCCATTACGTGGTTTCCCAAGGCCCCATTACCGCCACCGTGCGGGCCAGCGGCCGTTGCTGGCTACACGTGGAGGCAGACCAGAAACTGGTGTTCGAGGGGACGCTTTCTTCCGGCCAGACGGAGTCGTGGACCGCCACCGGCAAACTTTATGTCCGCGTCGGTGATCCGGCGGCGATCAGTATTGCCATCAACGGCGTGGACATCGGCCAGGTCGGTCAGGCGGGCATACCGCGTAATCTCGAGTTCATAATAAAGTAGGCGTCGACCGCGCCCGGTCGCCTCGGAGGCGCTTTCAATGATGCGCATCCCCGGTAATTTGGGTGCGGTATTGCTTTGCAGCCTATGGATAACCATCAGCGTCATCGCCCAACCGGCGTGGGCAGCTGCAGAAGCATTCGGTGCCAGCGGCAGTGGTGATGTGCCCCCGCCGACCCTCTCGGCACGCAGTGTCATCTTGATGGATTTTGAAACCGGCCTCGTCTTGTGGGGAAAAAACGCCCATGTACCGATGGATCCGGCCAGCACCACCAAGATCATGACCGCCATCGTGGCCATTGAACTCGGGCACCCCCAGGATGAGGTTACCATCAGCCGCTCGGCCGCCGTTGTATCGGGCTCGCGGATGGGCATCGTCCCCGGCGAGGTGTATACCCTCGATGATCTCTTGCACGGTCTCATGATGGCATCCGGGAACGATGCCGCCATGGCCATTGCAGAATACATTGGCGGTTCGGTGGCGAACTTCGTATCCCTGATGAACAAAAAGGCTGTGGAACTCGGTGCCCTGCACACGCATTTCGAAAATCCGCACGGTTTGACGGCGGCAGGACATAAGACGACTGCTTATGATCTGGCCTTGATTACGGCTTACGCCATGCGTAATCCTTATCTCGTCCAGCTGGTCAGCACTACAAAGTACACGGTTTTCCCCCTTCACGGTCGTTCCCCGTACACCCTGTACAACACAAACCGGCTATTGGACTTTTTCCCCGGCGCGAACGGCATCAAAACGGGTACGACCGCACGAGCGGGGCAGTGCCTTGTTTCTTCGGCGACGAGGTCCGGCTGGCGCCTGCTCGCGGTAGTGCTCCACAGCGGGGACCGGTGGAGCGATTCGGCCCGCCTTCTGGAGTGGGGTTTCACGCACTTCACGCCGGTGGTGGCCGGGCGAGAGGACGACTTTATGCGCTCGTTGCCGGTGGCTGGCGGGAGAGTACGGTACCTGCCCGTCCAGTTGGACAAAGACCTGGTAGCCGTAGTGCCGAAAAAGTGGGCGGACGCCGTGGTGATACAGGTCGCGCTGCCCACTGAACTTCGGGCGCCGGTACAGGCAGGGCAGGTGGTCGGCCAAGCAAGCCTTGTCATCAACGGACACACCCTCGCACGGGCCTCCCTGAGCGTCCGGGCGGGTACCGGAAAGCGGAGTATCATTGCGAGCGTCTGGTACTGGTTGCAAGAAAAATGGGCCGGGTAGAAGCCCGGCCCCAGGTGAGGGGGGAAGACCGGGAACGGTGCCCGCCTGTCAGTGGGGGGCACTGCTTGCAGACAAAAGCTCGCCGACAGTTACCAGCTGCAGTCCCTTGGCCCGCAGCCCATCAATGACAGCTGGCAACGCGTCCGGAGTCTGGGCGGCAGTGTCGCTGGCGTGCATGAGGATGATATCGCCGGGCTTCGCCCTGTCGACCACCCTGCTCACGATGGTATCTACACCCGGCTTTTTCCAATCCAGGGAGTCCAGACTCCACTCCACCACGGTGTACCCGAGCTCGGTCGCAACCTCGATGACCGTGTCATTGTAGTCGCCGTTCGGGGTGCGAATCAGGTGCGGGCTGACTCCAGTGATCTGCTGCAAGGTCTCGTGGGCCTGGAAGATGTTGGTCCGGATGTCCTCGCGCGAGAGCTGGCTGTAGTTGACATGCTTCCAGCCGTGGCTGGCAAGCTCGTGCTTTTCGCTGACGATTCGCCGGACGATGTCCTGGTGGGTGCTGGCCCACGGCCCCGATATGAAAAACGTGGAATGCACGCCCTGCGCCTTCAGAATGTCGAGCACAGGCGTGGGTACGTTTTCGCCCCAAGAGATGTCAAACGTGAGGGCCACCATCGGCTGGGACGTAGTGACACGGCGGAGCGGTTGCAGCCGCCCGGCTACGGGTATCTCGCCTGTAATGACGCCGATCCCGAGGCGGACGAAAACAATGGCCAGGAGGAAGCCACTGGCAAGCAGGATGCGGGTCTTTGTATTCCTACGAAGGGTGACGAACAGCAAGGCCCATCCCCCCGGCAGTATTCTCGGCGGTAAAACTTATGCCCGCCGGCGCGGTCGTAGACCGCGGCTGCCGGTGGAGTTCATTGGGCAGTATGGGAGTTGGTACGCCTGGCAAGGCGTTGGAAGCGGTGTTCGAGGTCGGCCTGCACCCAAGCCGGCCATTGGTCATGCATCCGGTGGCCGCGGGCGGCGGCCACAACTTCCAGGGCCAGCGAAAGGTCGCGGCGCACATGTTCCAGGTATTTTGCCAGCTCGATGTATGGAAGGTACCGGGAGGACTTTCTGCGTACCTCTTCCTCCCACAAGGCAGCAGCCTTGTCGAGCTGGCCAAGACGCTTGTACAAGAGCGACAGCCGCTCTTTTGTCAAGGCAAAATCTTCGGAGCCGGAAGGTTTTTCTAGCAACCCAAGCTCATAAACCGTGGCCGCCTCCCGCAACCGCTGGCGCTGCTCGAGCAGGGTGCCCAGATCAAGATGGTGACTTTTATGACTTGCTGCGAGGGGGGCGGTGACCTCGTGCAGAAGCTGCCGTGTGAGGAGAAAAAGCGAGTACACGTCTTGACGGTTGTGGGCGAGTACAGCGGCCATGGGCCCCGGGTTGCGGCTGGCCAGGTAGTCCTGGTACAGGATAGGGACGATGTTTCCTGGGACGTCCCCGGCCCTGGAAATTCCGAGCACCTGGTTTTCCAGCGTGGTAAGAGAGCAGTCCTGTGTCTGGCGGCGATAAAGGCGGCGGGCAGGATACAAGAGGTCAAAATGCACGAGGGCGGCCAGCGGGCTTTGCCGCCGGTTCAGGACAAAACGGTTATCGATAATGGGAGCGTCGAAGGCGCGTCCGTTGTACGTACACAGGGCACGGGCCCCGGCAAGCTCGCCCGCGAGGACATCGAGCAGGGCTGGTTCGTACTGATAATCTTCGAGAAAGAACTGCCGGATGAGGAAATGTCCTTGTGCATCGAGTCTGCCCAGTCCAACCAGGAAGACGACCGCCCCGGCGCCCCCAAGACCGGTGGTCTCTGTATCGAGGAAGACGACGTCCTGCAAGCCAGCCGGGCTGGGCAGGTCCTGACCGAAAACGAGCTGCCAGGCCTGGCTTAGCTCGTCATGGTCGAAAGCGGCCACGCGATCCGTACCGTCTAACCCCAGGACAGACGTGGCGTGGCTGAACTCCACACAGGGGCCGTAGGGGGTGTTTACCACGCGCCCGCCGGCAGACGCGGCCAGGGGCGAACGAAACGTTTCTGGCATCGGCATCCCGGAAAACGCCGGCCGCCCGGGCGGCTTGGCAAGCCATTCGCGGAGCTTGGCGGAGAAATCGCTCATATGTGAGCCCCCACCACCCGCCGTAGCATCTGCAAAACGGACGCCTTGGCAGCGTGCCCCACTTCCTGGGGTGGGCCAACGCAAGAAGGGCACCCATCGCTGCACGGACACGCTTCCACCACTGCCAACGCGCCGTGCAAAAGCTCGTCGTGCAGGTCGTAGAGCCTTTCCGAGAGCCCGATGCCGCCAGGGTAACGGTCGTACAGGAAAACCGTCGGCACGGCGGTAAACGGGGAACGCACCTGCGGTACCGCCTGCAAATCACGCCGGTCGCACATGACATACAAGGGCGCCAGGTTGGCCAACAGATAGGCAATGCCGCCGAGGCCAGCGGTCAATTCCTCCTGCCCAAGGCCCGCACACACCGACGCCGGGAATTGCAGCCAATACGACTGCGTGTGCATCTGTTCCTCAGGCAGGTGGACAGGGCCGGAGCCGACGTTCTCGTGCGTGTAAAGCTTGATCTTTTTGAAGAGCGTGACCAGGGACGACACCTTTACCTCCCCGAAAGCCCGCGGCAATGGGTGCGAAGCATCACTCTTCAGGATATCCAGCACCTGGATGTCAACCGAAAGATCGGCATCGGTGTAGTAGTCCACGTCCACCTTATGTACGTAGGCCTTTTTTGCCTCGTAATCAAGGCGGTCTACGTGGTACTGCTGCCCTTGGTGGATATATATGGCGTCTTCGTGTAGAAGCATGGGGGCCGAAACCCGGTCTACCTCACCGATCACCCGCGGCGAGCTCCCGGTGGTGTCGACGACCACAAAGTTCTCCGAACTGGCCGAGCGCAGGCTCACGTCGGCAGCCGGATAGGCCGGTGCCGACCAGTACCAACGGCCGGCGGCGTGTCGCAAAAGCCCCTGCTCCTCCAGATATGCCAGCGCCTGCTGGGTAGAGGCCACCCCGAACTCCTCGTCGTCAGTAAACGGGAGCTCAAAGGCGGCAGCCGTAAGATGGCTCATGAGGATGTACAAGTTTTCGGGATTTACCCGCCCATGCTCGGGGGAAGACCCGAGAAGATAGTCCGGGTGGTTCACGACGTACTGGTCGAGCGGATTGGAAGAGGCCACCAGCACAGCCACTGAAGTGCCGGCGTGCCGACCAGCGCGGCCGGCCTGCTGCCAAGTGCTGGCGATGGTACCCGGGTAGCCGGTGAGCACCGCCGCATCGAGATGACCGATGTCGATCCCCAATTCGAGTGCATTTGTGCTCACCACGCCGCGGACTTTGCCTTCGCGCAGCCCGCGCTCGATTTCTCGCCGTTCGGCGGGCAGATAGCCACCGCGGTACCCGCGTACGCTTTTGGGACTGCGTCCGGCCGATACGGCATCTTCTTGGAGGTAGGTGAGAAGAACCTCGGTGGCCACCCGCGACGGGGCAAACACGATGGTCTGAATGTTGTGGTATAGGAAGAGGTTGGCCAGCTGGCGTGCCTCGAGCAGGGCGCTGCGGCGGATGCCCAGTTCCCGGTTAACGAGGGGCGGGTTGTACAACAGGAGATGACGCTCTCCTGACGGGGCACCGTTTTCCGATATGACGCGCGGCGTCACTCCGGTCAGGGCACGCGCCAGCTCCGCCGGATTGGCAATGGTGGCAGATGAGCAGATGAACTGCGGGCTGGCACCGTAGAACGCCGCCACCCGCCGCAGCCGCCGCAGCACGTTGGCAACATGACTGCCAAATACGCCGCGATACTGGTGCATTTCGTCTATAACCACGTATCGGAGGTTGGAAAACAAGCGCGCCCAGCGCGGGTGGTGCGGCAATATGGCAGTGTGGAGCATATCGGGGTTGGTAATGACCACGTGTCCGAGGTTGCGAATGCTGGTGCGGGCATCCACCGGCGTGTCGCCATCGTACGTGTAGGTGCGGATACCGGCATCAATGGCGCCGGCAAGTTCCTGCAACTCGGACAGCTGGTCCCACGACAGGGCTTTGGTCGGAAAAAGGTAGATGGCCCTGGCTTTTGGGTCTTCCAGGATCGTGTCCAGCACGGGCAGGTTGTAACAAAGGGTTTTGCCCGAAGCCGTGGGGGTGACGACGACCGGATTCTCGCCCCGCCGCACTGCCTCTACTGCTTCGGCCTGGTGCGAGTAAAGTCGTTCGATGCCCCGGGATTGCAAGGCCCGTCTGAGCCGCGGGTCGATCCAGTCCGGGATGGCGGCGTAGCGGCCGGCTTGGGCCGGGATTACCTCCCAGTGTGTGATATTGCGTCGCCAGCGGGGGTCGTTTGCCAGTTGGTCTAGTACCTGCTCGATGGTCATGATTTTAGCTTTTCCACGCAGCCAAGGGCAGTCCTGCTCCCCCTCAAGCCCCGGGCGTTCGATGGTGAAGCCAGGTTGCGGTTGCCCATTATGCTACAATGTCTTGTGACTGTGCTTGCGAAAACGCTGTACTGGAGTTGAGTCGCCATGCCATGCGACCTTCTTGTCTTCGCACCTCACCCTGACGACGCCGAAATCGGTGCCGGGGGCACGATCGTCAAAGCAGCGCATGCCGGACGTGTGTGCGTAGTCGTTGATATGAGCAAAGGAGAAAAATCTGCCAATGGCACCCCGGAGATACGGGGGGCCGAGGCACAGATGGCGGCAAAGGTGATGGGGCTGGCGGCCCGGGAGAACCTGGCCCTTCCGGACACCCAGGTACGCCCCACCCGCGAAGCAGTGGAGCTGGCAGTGGAAGCCATCCGCCGCTGGCAGCCGGCGGCTGTGTTGATGCCGCATCCGGCGGACTACCATCCGGACCATGCCGGCACCGCTGCCATTGTCAAAGAGGCGTGGTTTTTAGCTGGCTTGGCTGGCGTAGGGGGTACATATACGCCTTGGAAGGCGCCCAAAGCGTATTACTACTTTATCAATGCTGTCGAACAAGCCCAGTTTTACGTGGATATCACGGCAGAGTTCGATATCAAGCTGCGGGCGATCATGTGCCACCGCAGCCAGTTCGACCGGAAGGCCGGCGCGGTGGAAACAGACTTGAACAACGGTGAGTTTCTACGATTTTTACGCCACCGCGACGCCATGTCCGGCGCCCAAATACAAAGCAGCTATGCCGAAGGTTTTATCAGCCTGACCCCGCTTGCGCTGCCGGGGCTGTGGGGGTAACGATATGCCCGCGGGCTTGAAGCTTTCGATGGTCTCCCTGGGCTGCCCGAAGAACCAGGTTGACAGCGAGGTCATGTTGGCCCAGGCGGCCGCGGCGGGATATGTCGTAGGTGCGGACCCGGCCGAAGCAGACGTCATCGTCGTCAACACTTGTGCCTTTATCCGTCCGGCCCAGGAGGAATCTATCGATACCATTCTGCAGCTTGCGAAATACAAATCCGAAGGATCGTGCCAAGCCCTCGTCGTTACGGGTTGTCTTGCCGAGCGCTATGCCAGCGACCTTTTGACGGAAATGCCTGAGATTGATGCCGTAGTGGGCACCGGTCGTTTCTGTGAAATCACCAGCGTCATTGATGATGTCCTGCAGGGAAAGCACCAAGCGTATCTGGGGCGTTACCAGCCTGGCACCGATGGCCTTTTGCCGCTGCCGCGCCTTCTCACCACGCCGGGCCATTTCGCCTACCTGAAGATCGCCGAGGGATGCGACCACCGCTGTTCGTTCTGCGTCATTCCGAGCCTGCGGGGACCAAACACCAGCCGTCCGATTCCGGAACTCGTGGCAGAAGCAAGGCAGCTGGCCAACGTAGGTGTAAAGGAGCTCATTTTGGTCGCCCAGGACACCACCTCCTACGGGCTCGATTTGTATGGGCGGCGGGCCTTGCCTGATCTCCTTTCTGCCTTGGCCCAGCTAGAAGAGATTGCTTGGATTCGTGTGCTGTACCTCTACCCGCAGGGTGTCGACGATCGCTTGATCGATGTCATGGCGAACGAAAGGCGGGTCTGCCCGTACTTGGATCTGCCCTTGCAGCACAGCCACCCGGCCATCCTGGCGGCGATGCGCCGCCCGGCCGACACCGACCGTACCCTGGCACGGCTGCAGGAGATCCGTGCGGCGATCCCGGAAGTCGCTATCCGCACCTCACTGATCGTCGGCTTCCCGGGCGAGGACGACGAGGCTTTTTCTCACCTGACCCGCTTCGTGCAAGAGGTGCGGTTCGACCACCTGGGGGTTTTCACCTATTCTCCGGAAGAGTCCACGGAAGCAGCCAGCCTGCCTGGGCAATGCCCGGAAGCATTGAAAAAAGACCGCCGCCGCCGTCTTCTCCGCCTGCAGAAGGCGATTTCCGCCGAAATCCTGCAAGGCATGGTGGGCAAAGACACGGAGGTCATGCTGGACCGCCCGGCGGGAGCTGGCCGTTGGGTAGCGCATTCCCGGCGGCAGGCACCGGATGTGGACGGGGCAGTATATGTGCGCGGCATACGCAACGGCCGGCCAGGGGAGATCCACCGGGTACGAGTGGAGAAGGCCGGTGCGTATGACCTTTACGCCAGCCCAATCTAGCGCCCGTACGTCTTCCGCAATGCCGCCGTAACACATCCTGCCAGAGCTGGCAGTAATCCCGCGCTGACCGGTCTGCCGGGCCGATGGTATATTTATGTCGACTAAACCCGACGCCTGTCGACAGTTATGTCATCCAGACGACAGTATTTTGACTGCGCTTGATCTAATTTTGTAGGGGGGCCGTCCGGTCTTGATCTTTGGCGGGTTGCGAGTAAGAAATGTGCTACTTTCCGCTGCCGTCACGCTCGTGCTCTTGTTCCTGGCGACGAGCGTGTTTCACATAACGTTTGTGGAAAGCTCTTTGCGGCGGACGGTAATGGCGGTGCCCGGCGTGACCGCCGTGGCCGCCGCCCCCCAGGGGGCCGAGACGGTCGTCACCGTAAAACTGGGACCGGTGGCTAACCTCGGCGACACCTATACGCAACTCGGATCGGCCATCAACCAGGCACTGGGCGGCCGGCCTTATTCCGTGGTGCTGCAGGACAACCCAGACCAGACGCTTACTAATGCTTACTACAATGTCCACTTCGCTGTGGAAGAGGCCGCGGTTCAGGGAGACTTTGTCTCCATGCTGGCACAGGTGGACAAGGTGATGCACGAAGCCCACGGGATATCTTACCGGATTTACGTCGAACCGCAGCAAATCCTCGTACAGATGCAAGACTCCGGGCATTACCTTTACCGTGTGGTACCACGCCAAAACCCCTCCGGAGGGGTGAGTTCGAGTGCGCCATAACCACCGTTGGCAGCTGTGGAGCGAAATCGGTATCGGCGTTTTAATGGGTGTGACGGCCTTTCTCGCCGTTTCGGGTGTAAATGTGCTACCGGTCGTGCTTGTGGCCGCCCTCGTGCTGGCGTTTGTGTACCAGTCCCGCGGCCAGATCGGCCCGCAGCGCTTTGCCGCTACAGTGGCCAACCCTGTCGCCGTGAGCTTTGACGACATTGGCGGCCAAGGCACGGCGAAACGCGAGCTCATCGAAGCCATTGACTTCCTCGCCCACAAAAAAGAAGCAGAGGCACTGGGAATCCGGCCGCTGAAGGGCATACTGCTGGCGGGACCGCCCGGCACCGGCAAGACCATGCTGGCCAAGGCGGCCGCGACATACACCAATTCGGTATTTCTTTCCGCTTCCGGGAGTGAGTTCGTAGAGGTTTACGCCGGCGTCGGCGCCCAGCGGGTACGCCGTCTTTTCAACGACGCCCGGGCAGCGGCGGAACGCGCGGCGCGGCACAGCGCCATCATTTTTATCGATGAAATCGACGTCCTTGGGGGCCAGCGCGGCCGGCACCAGAGCCACCTCGAATATGACCAAACGCTCAACCAGCTCCTCGTGGAGATGGACGGTATCCAGGCCAGCAAGGTGCAGATCCTTGTCATCGGGGCAACCAACCGGCCCGATCTTTTGGATCCGGCGCTGCTGCGTCCAGGCCGTTTCGACCGCATCGTGCGGGTCGATCTTCCGGATTACGAGGGGCGGCTGGCCATCTTGCAGCTCCATTCCCGGCAGCGTCCGCTCGCTGCCGACGTCGACCTCGCGGAGGTGGCACACGCCACCTACGGGTTTTCCGGTGCCCAGCTCGAGAGTCTTGTCAACGAGGCGGCCATACTGGCTCTCAGGCGGGGGTTAAGCGAGATTACTGGTGAGCTTCTGCACGAGGCCATCGACAAGGTGATGCTCGGCGACCGGGCGGAGCGGTCGCCCGGCCAGGACGAGCGGAGGCGGGTGGCCTATCACGAAGCCGGCCACGCCCTGGTATCGGAAATGGTGAGGCCGGGTTCGGTGGCAACTGTGACAATCGCCCCGCGCGGCCAGGCTATGGGCTATGTGCGGCACGCCTTTTCGGACGACCTTCACATGTATACCATGACCCAACTGGAAAACGAGATCGCCGTGCTGCTCGCCGGATCCGCCGCCGAAAAACTGGTCTTGGGAGACCGTAGCACCGGCGCCACTAACGACCTGAACCGGGCAGTGGAGCTGGCGCGGACCATGGTGCAGAACGGCATGTCCGCGCTCGGATTTGTAGATGCCGAGGACTTCCATTCTGAAGACGTGAAAAAGGCAGTCAGCGACATCCTGACCGCACAGGAGAAGCGTTGCACTGCCCTGCTTACGCTGCACCGGCGTGCCCTCGATGAGGTGACCAGCGATTTGATCAAGCACGAGACCATCGCAGGCCAGGTTGTGCAGGCAGCTTTACGCAACGACGAACAGCCAGCCCTGGCAGGTTAGGGGGTCCTGCGGGGAGAATTACCAGGGGAGCAATCACTTTTGGGGGGCAGGGCTGTGATCGCAGAGATTGTAGCGGTGGGTACTGAGCTCCTGCTCGGTCAGATCGTGAACACCAATGCGGCTTACCTCTCAAGACGCCTCGCGGAGCTTGGAGTAGAAGTGTATTTCCAGTCCACCGTGGGCGACAACCCCGGGCGGGTGGTGGCCACGTTCCGGCAGGCCTTGGCGCGGTCGGACATCGTCATCAGTACCGGGGGGCTTGGCCCCACGCAGGACGACCTGACCAAACAGGCGGTGGCCGACGCTCTCGGTCTTCGCATGGTCGAAGACGAAGCGGCCATGAAGGCGATCCGGGAGTTCTTTGCTCGCCGCGGCATCGAGATGGTACCTTCTAATGCCCGTCAGGCCATGATCCCGGAAGGAAGTAGCCTCATTCCCAACCGCGTCGGTACGGCACCAGGAGTGATTATCCCGGCCGGGGACAAAACAGTGATCCTGTTGCCGGGGCCCCCTTCTGAGATGACCCCCATGTTCGAAGAAGAAGTGGTCCCGTGGATCGAGGCCCGGACAAAAGGTCATCGGACATACCTGCAGTCCCGGCTCGTGCGCGTGATTGGCATCGGCGAGTCCACCGTCGAGGACCGGATTGCAGACCTGATCACTCATCAGACCAACCCGACCCTGGCCACGTATGTGAACGGAAGCGAAGTACAGATCCGGCTTACCGCCAAGACGGCCGATCTCGACGAGGCACGTCTGCTTTTGGACGACATGGAAAGGCGGGTCGCAGAGCGGCTTGGCCGGTATATTTTTGGCGTAGACAGCATCACCCTCGAAAAGGCAGTGGCCAGCCGGCTTCAGACCCTCGGCTGGACCTTGGCGGTGGCGGAGTCCTGCACGGGCGGGCTGATCGCAGATACGATCACAAATGTGCCAGGAGCGTCCAACTTCTTTTTGGCGGGCCTGGTCACTTACAGCAACGAGTCCAAAAGTGCCCTGCTAGGCGTGGACCCGGAACTCATCGTCCGCCACGGTGCCGTGAGCCCCGAGGTAGCGGCGGCCATGAGCCGGGGCGTGGCAGAGGTCACCGGCGCCGTGGCCGGAGTAGGAGTAACCGGGATAGCCGGTCCGGGTGGCGGCTCCCCCGACAAGCCAGTCGGACTGGCGTATGTTGGCCTCCACCTCCCGGGTGAAGACCGCGTACAGCGTTTTCTCTTTTCTGGCGACCGGCTCGACAACAAACACCGGACCATGCAGGCTGCCCTTGGTATGCTGTGGCTGGCCATGCCGGCGCCGGCAGGAGAACAGCGACCATCCTAGAACACGAGTAACCTGATGGAAAACGTACGAACGTTCATTGCGATCACATTGCCATCCGAGATCCGGAGCAGGATGGCCGCGGTAGAAGACGATCTCCGCCGCACCGGTGCCGATTTCAAGTGGGTGGAACCGGAAAATCTTCACCTGACTGTGAAATTTCTGGGCGGGGTGCCTGCCGATCGCCTGACCGCCGTTGGTCTCGCCCTGCGTAAGGCGGCCGCGGAAATCGAGCCTTTCCACATATCGCTTACCGGTGTGGGAGCGTTCCCGAATTTGGCCCATCCGCGGGTCATCTGGGTCGGCGCCTCTGAAGGCGTCCAAGAGGCAACGGCACTGTGGCGCCGCGTAGAAGATGCCATGTTTGTACTCGGATTTCCCCCCGATGACCGCACGTTCACCCTCCACCTCACCCTGGGGCGAGAACGTTCCCCCGGACGGTCAGGGCTGTTGCAGCAGGCGGCCGAAAAATTGGGCAGGTATGAGTTTGGCCGGTTTGAGGTGGCGTCCCTGACGGTTTTTCGCAGCGACCTGCACCCTACTGGTCCCATCTACACACCTCTTTCCATAGCCGACTTCGGCCGCACGTCCAAATCGTAGTTGCCAATAACTGGGTATAACGTATAAACTGGTGTCAGGTGAAAACCGGGGGGAGGAAGCATAGTTGGAACGTGAGCGGGCTTTGGAAATCGCCCTTAACCAAATCGAAAAACAGTTTGGCAAAGGATCGATTATGCGGCTCGGAGAGTCCGCTGCCCATGACGCGGTGGCGGTGATTCCCACTGGTGCGTTGTCCCTCGACATCGCACTCGGAGTCGGGGGAGTGCCGCGCGGGCGGGTGGTGGAAATCTACGGCCCGGAAGCGTCGGGAAAAACCACGGTGGCACTCCACATCATCGCCGAAGCCCAAAAAGCTGGCGGCATTGCCGCCTTTATCGACGCGGAGCATGCCCTGGATCCCGCGTACGCAAAAAGGGTGGGGGTCGATGTCGACAACCTTTTGATCTCCCAACCGGATACCGGCGAACAGGCACTGGAAATCACGGAGGCTCTGGTACGTAGCGGAGCCATTGACGTGGTGGTAGTCGACTCGGTTGCTGCCCTGGTGCCGAGGGCAGAAATCGAAGGCGAAATGGGCGATGCTCATGTGGGCCTGCAGGCCAGATTGATGTCGCAGGCCTTGCGCAAACTCACGGGTGCCATCAGCAAGTCCAAAACGTGTGCCATTTTTATAAACCAGATCCGCCAGAAGGTGGGGGTCATGTTTGGCAATCCGGAAACCACGCCTGGCGGACTCGCCCTCAAGTTTTATGCTTCCGTGCGACTGGAAGTCCGCCGCGTGGAAGCTATCAAGCAGGGAAATGATGTCATCGGCAGTCGCACCCGGGTAAAAGTGGTCAAAAACAAGATGTCACCGCCTTTCCGCCAAGCCGAGTTTGACATTCTTTATGGCGAAGGAATCTCGCGGGCTGGATGCCTTCTGGACGTGGGAACCGACAGCGGCTTCATCCAGAAGACGGGATCCTGGTACGTGTATGGCGACCAAAAGCTCGGGCAGGGCCGGGAAAATGCCAGGGAATATCTCAAACAAAACCCGGCCGTGGCTACCGAAATCGAAAACAAGATACGCGAAGCCCTCAAGCTCGGTGCGGTCAAGGTGCCGGTAGCAAGCGACGACGGTGGTGAAGCTTAACGTTGGACGAGGCGGAAGCCGCACACCAATATGCATTGAAACTCTTGCTCAACCGCCCACGGGCGATATCGGAACTGACTGACCGCCTGCAGCGGAAAGGTTTTTCTCCAGGTGCCATCGATGATACCATTCGTTACTTTTCGGCCCGCGGGCTTCTCGATGATCGCGCGTTCGCGGCTTGGTGGGTAGAGCAGCGGCAGCTTTTTCGTCCCATGGGACGGCGGCGGCTCATGCGGGAACTGCAGCTTCGCGGCGTGAGCCGCGAGATCTGCGACGAGGTGCTCGCTGACCTAGACGAGGAAGCGGAATTTCAACAGGCGTTGAGTGTGGCTTCCAGGCGCCTGGAAAAGGTGCCGGTGCGGTGCGACGCACGTGCAGCCGCTCGCCGGCGGCTGGCGGGTTTTCTGGAGCGCCGTGGTTTTACCGCGGCGGTGGTGCGCAGGGCTACCGACACATTGCTTCCCACGAGCGCCGACTGCGAGCAGAACGGGCCCCACAAAAGTATTTCTTGACCAGCTGGCGCTAGCTGTCTAGAATCAGAATTGGTGCCTGTGTACGCTGGCCCATAGAATGCTCTGGTTCGGAAAGCAAGTTCGGCTCGGCGGTTCTTCGAAGGCTCCAGCAGCAGGTGGCGAACCATGCGAGCCGATTGTTGCGATGATATTTCTCACAGCAGGCAATGACTTTCCTTAGAGGTGCCAATGATTGAGGTCTTTCCGGGGCTAGAAGCCCGGTAGAGGGATTGCCATAGCCTGCCGGCTTTGCCGGCACAAGCGTCACAGCAGCGTGAGAAATGCCCGTGATCGACCAGGTATTCAAGGGCCAGGTCCACTTTCGGACCTGGCTTTTGACTTTCAAGACTGGACGGTAGCACGCAAGTAAACGTTTATACGTCGGTGAAAGGGGGGTGAAGCGAATAAACCTCACTGTACTAATCGTGATTGCCGTGGCGGTAGCGTCTTTGCTCGCGGGTGCGGCCGCAGGTTATTTCCTGCGGAAGAACGTGGCCGAAGCCCAGGTGGCCAGTGCCGAAGAGCAGGCCCGTAGCATCAGGGACGCCGCCATGAAAGACGCCGAAGCCATAAAGCGCGAAGCCTCTTTGTCGGCCAAGGAAGAAATCATGCGCTCCAGGAAAGAAATGGAGGACGAGCTGCGGGCCCAGCGCATCGAGTTGCAGAGGCAGGAAAGACGCTTGGCACAACGCGAGGAGTCTTTGGACAGGCGGGCCGAAGCCCTTGAGAAAAAAGAGGACGCCCTTGCCCGCCGCGAAAAGGACCTGCAGGAACGGGAACAGGCGGTGGATGAGCTCGAGAAGAAACGCCGTGCCGAACTCGAGCGCGTGGCTGGTTTGACCTCCGAACAGGCGCGGGACATTCTTTTGAAGACCGTGCGCGAAGAGGTTTCCCAGGAGGCGAGCGAGCTCGTCCGCGATACCCTCGCACGCGCCCGGGAAGACGCCGACAAACAGGCGCGGGAAATTATCGTCCAAGCTATCCAACGCACGGCGGCCGACCACACGGCCGAGGTTACGGTATCGGTGGTAAACCTCCCCAACGAGGAAATGAAAGGACGCATCATCGGCCGCGAAGGCCGCAACATCCGCACCATCGAAACACTCACCGGGGTGGATTTGATCATCGACGATACGCCCGAGGCGGTGGTAATCTCGGGCTTCGACCCGATCCGGCGGGAAGTGGCCAGGATTGCCCTGGAGCGTTTGGTGGCGGACGGACGCATCCACCCCGCACGTATCGAGGAAATGGTGGAAAAAGCCCAGAAGGAGGTCGACCAGCGGATCAAGGAAGCTGGCGAGCAAGCCGCGATGGAAGCCGGCGTGCACGGTCTGCATCCGGAGCTGATCAAGCTGCTCGGAAGGCTCAAGTATCGCACGAGCTACGGCCAGAACATCCTCAAGCATTCGGTGGAGGTCGCCCTTTTGGCGGGCCTTATGGCGGACGAAGTGGGGGCGGATGCCCAGCTTGCCCGTCGGGCCGGCCTGTTGCACGACATCGGCAAGGCCATGACCCACGAAGTCGAAGGGACGCACGTGGCAATCGGCATGGAAATTTGCCGCAAGTACCGCGAACCCAAGGCGGTCATCGATTCGTTCGCCGCCCATCACGGCGAGTTCGAACCGGTGACTATTGAGGCCTTCCTGGTGACGGCTGCCGATGCCATCTCAGCCTCGCGGCCAGGCGCCAGGCGGGAGAGTCTGGAAACCTACCTCCAGCGGCTACAACGTCTGGAAGAAATTGCGGAGTCGTTCGAGGGAGTTGAGAAGTCTTACGCCATCCAGGCCGGTCGCGAGGTACGGATCATGGTCAAACCGGAAAAGATCGATGACCTCGGGGCGGTGCGACTTTCGCGTGACATCGTCAAGAAGATCGAGCAGGAGCTGCAATACCCGGGCCAGATCAAAGTGACCGTGATTCGGGAAACCCGTGCGGTCGAGTACGCCCGCTGAGGGCAAAATGTGTGGGGGCACGGTAGACACCAAGGGCAGCCGGCAAGGGCTGCCCTTTTTGATGGGGTGGCTGAAATGAGACTGCTGTTTTTAGGCGACATCGTGGGGAGGCCAGGGCGGGAGGCGGTGCGCGATGCCATTCCGCGGTTCGTCGAGAAGCATCAGCCCGATTTTTTGGTCGCAAACGCCGAAAACGCCGCCGGCGGAGTGGGGCTGACGCCGGAGCTGGCCATGGAGCTGTTTTCCCTCGGCCTGGACGTTTTGACCCTGGGAAATCACGCTTTCTCAAAAAAAGAGATCACAAGCATTCTTGACAGTGAGTTGCGGGTGATCAGGCCGCTGAACTTCCCGCCCGGGGTGCCGGGGCGCGGCTATACGGTGGTGGAAAGAAACGGGGTACGGCTCGGCGTCGTAAACCTTCTCGGGCGGGTGTTCAGCGAGGTGCATCTCGACTGTCCGTTCCGGGCGGCCGACGCGGCGCTGTCTGCCCTGGTAACAAAGGCCGACTTTGTCATCGTCGATTTCCATGCTGACGCCACTTCGGAAAAAGCCGCCCTGGGATTTTACCTGGACGGTCGTGCCGGCGCGGTCATCGGCACCCACACCCACGTCCAGACCGCGGACGAACGCATCTTGCCGAAAGGTACGGCCTTCATCACCGACGCCGGCATGTGCGGGCCCGTCGATTCGGTGATCGGAATGCGCCCGGCGGACTCCATCCAGCGGTTTCTCACCCAAATCCCGGAGCGGCTTGAGGTGGCAGGCGGCAAGGCTATGGTGCAGGGGGTACTGGTCGACTGGAATGACGCAGGCCGGCCTACCAACATCGAACGCGTCGCCATGAGGCCGTAGCCGCCGTTCCCGCCCCGGTGCCCTTTTGTTGCAGGGATGCCGGGCCGGGCGTGGAATTAGGCTTACGTTTAGCCCAGCTTTCCACGAGATGGGGGATGGATGTGGATTTCAACCTCACTGATGACCACCTCATGGTTCAGGAGACCGCCCGGCGATACGCGGAACGCTTTCTTTCGCGGATTGTCGAAAACGACCGTGCGGGCACGTACGATCCTTCGCTTTACCGGGAGTTGGCTGAGTCTGGCCTTTTGGGAGTGGCCATGCCCAAAAAATATGGCGGACTTGGTCTCGATTACATCAGCTTGGCCATTGCCTGCGAAGAAATGGAGCGGGTAGACACTTCGCTGCGGGTTACCTTCTCGGTCCATGCCGGTCTGTGCGGTACTGGACTGATGCAATGGGGCACGCCGGAGCAGAAGGAGAAATTCCTCGCTCCGCTGGCCTCGGGCGAGAAACTCGGCGGGTTTGCCCTTACGGAGCCCAACGCCGGATCTGACGCCGCTGCCATCGAATCCACGGCTGTCCGCGAAGGTGATTACTACATCCTCAACGGTGAGAAGATGTGGATCTCGCTCGCGGACGTCGCTGACACCTTCATTTTCTTCGCCTACACGGACAAAAGCAAAGGACACAACGGCATCACGGCCTTCATCATCGAGCGCGACCGGCCCGGTTTCCAAAGCCACCCAATCCACGGCAAATTAGGCGTCCGGGCAGGCGACACGGGCAGCATCGTACTCCAGAACTACCGTGCGCACGTCTCGGAACGTCTTGGGGAAGAAGGAGAAGGCTTCAAGATCGCCATGTCCTGCATAGACGGCGGTCGCTACACGGTGGCAGCCGGGTCGGTGGGGCTCATCCGGGCGGCCAAGGAAGCCAGCATTCGCTACGCCCACGAGCGCCGCACGTTTGGCAAGGAAATCGGCCAACACCAGCTTGTACAGCGTATGATCGCCCACATGGTCGCTGGCGAGGAAACCAGCCGTCTTTTGACCTACCGTGCGGGCTGGCTGAAAAACCAGGGCAAACGGAGCACCAGGGAAACCGCCCTGGCCAAATGGGTGGCTACCAACGCTGCCTTCGAGGCGGCCAGCGACGCCATCCAGATTCACGGTGCTTACGGCTACTCGGACGAGTACCCGGTGGAGCGATTCCTGCGGAATGCGAAAGGCGCCGTAATCTACGAGGGTACCCGCGAGATCCAAGAACTCATGCAGGGGGAATACGCCCTCGGATACCGGCAGGACAAGCCGCTACGCTGCCCGCCGGTGCCATGGCCCTTCCCGGATGACAAGGAGGCATAACCATGGTCAGCTTGGAGGAGGCCCTTGCGCTGCACAGGAAGTACATCGTGGTGGATGCCCACTGCGATACCATTCACGATGTCCTGCGGGGCCGCCGCGTGCTCGGGGAAAAATCGAACAGCGGGCACCTGGATTTTCCGCGGATGCAAGAAGGCGGCGTCGGCGCCCAGTTTTTCGCGGCCTATATCGAACCACAATACAAACCGGACCGTGGCGTCCAGCGAGCCATCCAGCTGGTAGATGCGATCTGGGGGCAAGTGCAGGCTTACCCGGACCAGGCAGCGGTCGCTCTCAACCGCGGCGACGTGGAGGCCATCCACGCGACCGGTAAAATCGCCGTGATCATCTCGATCGAAGGCGGCGAGGCGGTTGGTGACCACCTTGCCCACCTGCGTGCCATGTACCGGCTGGGCGTCCGGGCCATGAGTCTGACGTGGAACCAACGGAACCTGCTGGCGGACGGGTCGTGGGAAACCCGTACGCGCGGCGGGCTGACGCGCCTTGGCGTGGAGACCGTGCAGGAAATGAACCGCCTCGGCATGATCGTGGATGTCAGCCACCTTTCCGATGCTGGGTTCTGGGATGTCATGGAGGTGTCCAATGCCCCGGTGGTGGCCACCCATTCCAACGCGCGGGCGTTATGTGATGTTCCGAGGAATCTGACCGATGACCAGATCAAGGCCCTGGCCCAAAAAGGCGGCGTCATGGGCATCAATTTCTACCCGGGCTTCCTCGACGCGTCGGGCGAGGCTGATGTGAAACGCCTGGTGGACCACATCGACCATATCTCGTCGTTGGTGGGACCAGAGCACGTGGGTCTGGGATCAGACTTCGATGGCATCGAAAAGGTGCCTAGCGGAGTTCCGGACGTGTCCCAGATGCCGGCAGTGACCAGGGAACTGCTGGAACGCGGATACAAAGAGCATGATATCGCCGGGATTCTGGGCGGCAATTTCCTGCGGGTCATAAACCAGGTGTGGCACGCTCCCGGCGAGCTCGGGTGGCCGGCCGATGTCTGATCATTTCGTCGCAACTTCTTATTGACAGGAGGTCTTCTTTTTGGAGCTGGCAGTACAGGCTTCGTCCATTACCGAAGTGCAAGCAGACGTCATCGTCGTGAACCTCTTCAAAGGAGTCCAAACACCTGGCGGTGCCACTGGGGCGGTAGACAGGGCACTCGGCGGGGCCATCACAAGGACCATTGCCCGGGGAGAGTTCACCGGCAAGCTCGGTGAAACGGTCACCATCGATACCATGGGACGGTTGCCCAGTGCCGCCGTGGTCGTGGTCGGCCTGGGGCCGGCGGCGGAGTTTACCTACGATCGGGCACGGACGGCCGCGGGTGCGGCCGCCCGGCAAGCGCGCAAGGCTGGAGCCGGCACGATGGCAACGATTGTGCATGGGGCGGGGATCGGCGGGCTGGAGGCTGCCCGTGCGGCCAGGGCGACCACGGAAGGCACCACCATGGGTCTTTATCGCTTTGACCGCTACCGCACGTCTGATGCCGATGAACCAAAGCACGACGTGCAGAAGGTGATTATCGTCGAGCAGGACGCCAACAAGGCCCGCCTGATGGAAGCCGGTGTGCGGCGCGGGCAGGTGCTGGCCCGGGCCGTGAATTTTACCCGCGACCTCGTGGCGGCACCGGCCAACGATATGACCCCAACCCGGATGGCCGAGGCCGCTTCCGAACTCGCGCGTGGCCTGCCTCTGGAGGTGCAAATACTGGAACGTGCCGACATGCAGCGTCTTGGCATGGGTGCCCTCCTGGGGGTGGCCCAGGGTAGTGCGGAGCCGCCCAAGCTGATCGTGCTGCATTACAGGCCAGCCCAAAATCGCGGCGGGCGTCCGATCGCCCTGGTGGGAAAGGGAATTACCTTCGACAGCGGTGGCATCTCCCTGAAGCCCGGGGAAGGCATGGGCGACATGAAAATGGACATGGCCGGTGGGGCTGCGGTCCTGGGGGCGATGCAGGCAATCGCCGAGTTGGGGGCTGGGGTGGAAGTATACGGCATCGTTCCCGCCACTGAAAACATGCCGTCTGGCACCGCCCAGCGTCCGGGCGACGTGGTCCGGGCCATGAACGGCAAAACCATCGAAATCATCAGCACCGATGCCGAGGGGCGTCTCATCCTCGCTGACGCCGTCTGTTACGCCAACACGCTCGGGGTGGGAGCGATCGTAGACATCGCCACCCTCACCGGCGCCTGCGTCGTGGCCCTGGGCAACCATGCGAGCGGCCTCGTCGCCAACAACGATGAACTGGCCAACGCCGTTATCCAGGCGGGGGCTGAGGCGGGCGAGCGCATCTGGCGGCTGCCGCTGTATGACGAGTACAAAGAGCAGATGAAGAGCGACATCGCCGACATCAAGAACACGGGGGGCCGGCCTGCCGGCACCATCACCGGCGGTTATTTCATCGGGTATTTCGCCGGAAACACCCCATGGGTCCACCTGGACATTGCCGGGACCGCCTGGCGGTCAGACAAGGATTACGGTGAGTGGCCGAAGGGTCCCACCGGCGTCGGTGTGCGGACGCTCACGCATTTTGTGCTGGATTACTCCCTTTCAGTATGACCCACGCAGGAGGTGCACAGGTGTCAAACCAAGGTGAGCTTTTCGGCCGGGACCGCATTCTGGCGCTTTGCGAAGCGGCGTTGAAGAACTCCCCCGCCGACCAGACTGAGATCCTGGTTTTGACCCAGCACAACTATCTGACGCGTTTTGCGAACAACTACATCCACCAGAACACCGCCGAAGAAGATGCCAACGTCAACGTCCGGGTCGTCTTCGGACAGCGGGTTGGGGTCGCCAGCACGAACGAGTTCACCCCGGAGGCCGTCCAAAAGACACTCCAGCAGGCGGCCGAGGTTGCCCGTTTGCAGCCTCCCAACCCACGTTTTCGTTCACTGCCGGGGCCCCGTCCGGTTTCCGGCCGTGCTATTTTTGCCCCAGCTACCGAAGCGGCCACGCCGGCGGCCAGGGCAGAGAAGGCCGGCCTGATCATCGACCGGGCAAAACGGGCTTCGCTGGAGGCGGCGGGTGCCGTCTACACCGGATACACGGAAATGGCAGTGGCCAACTCGCTCGGGATACGCGTCTACGATCGTGCAACCTCGGCAGGACTCAACCTGGTGGTCATGAGCGGAGACTCGAGCGGATTTGCGGACGAGATCAGCCCTGACTTTTCTGCCATCGACTTTGCCGCGGCTGCGGACCGTGCGGTCGAGAAGGCAAAGCGTTCGGTGCACCCGGACGAGCTCGCACCGGGGGAATACACAGTAATCCTGGAAGAGGCCGCCGTGGCAGACATGCTGACGACCCTCGGTTATATGGGACTGAGCGCCCTCGCCGTGCAGGAAGGGCGGTCTTTTATGAACGGCCACTTCGGGGAGCGGATCACGGGCGAGAACATCACCCTGTGGGACGACGGCAACGATCCCGCCGGCATGCCCATACCCTTTGATTTCGAAGGGGTACCGAAAGACAAGGTGATGCTCATCGACCACGGCGTTGCAGGCGGAGTCGTGTACGATTCGTACACCGCCGACCAGGAGCCTGGTGCCCACTCGACCGGGCATGCTTTGCCCGCACCCAACGAATGGGGCCCGTTTCCACTCAACCTCTTTTTGGGCACCGGAGAGTCGTCCGTTGAGGAGATGGTCGCCAAAACCGAACGAGGCATCCTGGTGACCAGGTTCCACTACACGAACGTGGTTGATCCGGTGCGCACCTTGTTCACGGGTATGACGCGCGACGGCACCTTCCTGGTGGAGAACGGACGGGTGATCCGGGGGCTGAAGAATCTCCGCTTTACGCAGAACATACTAGAAGCCCTCGCTCACGTCGACATGATCGGTGCCAAGGCGAAACTGGAGGGAGGATTCATGGGCGGGGCTATGGTGCCGGCCCTGCGCTTGCATGGCTTCAACTTCACCGGGGTGACCCAATTCTGAAAGAGGATCTGAAAAAACCAGGGCCGGAGCGGGCAACGGTACGGTACTACGCAGCGGGAGAGCAGGCGGTTTTGGTAAGCTTTTCCGGCACCGGGGATTTGAATGCCGCTGTCCATCGCCTCGACCGCCAGTTGCAGGAACACGGGTTTAATGGATATGTGGAAGCGGTGCCAGGGATGGCATCGCTTCTCGTTTACTACGACGCCAAGGTGGCAACTTTCCCGGCCGTGGTGCGCCACCTACAGGCGTTGCAGGCCCTCCCGTTTGCATCTGCGGCGGTCTCAAGCCGGTTGTGGACGCTCCCGGTGTGGTACGGGATAGAAGCGGGACCTGACCTTCCAGCCGTGGCGGCCGCTTGCGGCCTCGACGAGAAAACAGTGGTCTCGCTTCATTACAGCACTGTCTACACCGTGTACTTTCTCGGGTTCATGGCCGGGTTTCCGTACATGGGGCCGCTGCCCGCCGCCATTGACCTGCCCAGACGGGCGACACCGCGGCTGCGGGTGCCCCCAGGTTCCGTGGCCATCGCCGCAGGACAATGCGGCATTTACCCCCTCGCCGCGCCCGGCGGCTGGCACCTGATCGGGCGAACGCCAGCCCGCATCTGGGACCCTGCCAGGACACCGCCGGCCCTCCTCAGTCCCGGGGACCAGGTCCGTTTCCGCCCGGTGGACGAGGAAGAGTTCCGGTCCTTGGTCGCCCGGGCGGATGGGGGAGTAATGGTGGAGGCGATGCCATGACCGTCGTCTTTCGCGTTTTGGCCCCGGGACCGCTCACCACCATCCAGGATCTTGGACGGCCGGGCTACGCCCGGGTTGGTATCCCGCGCGGGGGGGCCTGCGATCCGGAGGCAGCCGTGCTGGCCAACCGGACTTTGGGCAACGACCCTGGTGTGCCGGTGCTCGAGATCACTTTTGCCGCGCCAGCGCTGGCGGTAGTGGCGCCCACCGTGATAGCAGTAAGCCCCGGTCCGGTGGTCGTCGCCGGGGGACAGTCGCTTGCCCCTTTCGTTCCCCGCCTTTTGCGGCCGGGCGATGTGATCAAAGGTCCAGGCGTCCCGGTGCCGAGCCCCTGGCGCAGCATGCGCGCCTATATAGCCGTCCTCGGCGGCTTCGAATCGCCACGCGTTTTAGGGGGCAGGGGCACCTACCTGCCCGCTTCCCTCGGCGGCCTGGGGGGACGGGCCCTGCAGGCCGGTGACACGCTCTCCGCCCCTCCCGCCGGTGAACGTGACCTTGCCGCGGCCGGAAGGCGGCCGGGGCTGGCGGTGCCGGCTGATTTTGCTCCTCCTCCGGGTGAACCATGGATCTTACGATTTCTCTGGGGTCCGGACGTCCGGATGTTCGATCGTGCCACCCGGCAGCGATTTGTCAACTCCATCTACACTGCAGCGCCGGACAGCGACCGTACCGGCATTCGGCTGTCGGGCACACGCATCGTACCGGCCGTGAAGGGGATACCATCTGCTGGCGTCACCACCGGCACTCTGCAGGTGCCCCACGAAGGGAATCCTATCCTGCTTTTGCCCGACCACCAGACAACCGGCGGCTACCCCGTCATCGGGGTCGTCGTCAACGACGACCTGCCGAAGTTGGGACGGATCGCTCCGCAGGACCGTATCATGTTCGTACCGGTGCCGCTGGGAAAAACAGGCGACCGGTCGCCACGGTTTTGGCGGGTTAACGTAGGCGGCCAGCATTACTCCGTCGCCATATGGGAGGAGTCTACCAGCACGGGCGCGAAAGGGAGCACAGCGACATAGGGGAGGGATTCACGCTGGGTATGGACGACGCAGGTCAGGAGTATGAGGTGTCTTCCAACCGCGATGCCGAAGACACGATTACTTCACAGCATGCCCTGGGCAGACTGATGAGTTTCCAAGAGGCCATTACGCGCCTCGGTATCGCCCCGCACACGTTCCGGCAGATCTACACGCAATTCAGGGATTTGATCGAGCCGAATACGGGTGGGCCGGTAATCGGCGTGACCGAGAAGAGCCTCACGCTGCTGGCACAAATCCTGAAATGGCGGAACGAAGGCCACCCGCCCGAAGAAGTCCGGCAGCTGCTGGTGACGGGAACGGCTAGCGGAGAGCAGAAAACCGCCTCACCGGAGCCCGCAGCCCTGTCGCGCTACACCGGCCAGGCCCCTGCCGAAATGGAAATTGCCGCCGCGAGTGCCGGCAGCGTCGCGCCCTTGTCACCAGACCAGCTGCAGGCCTTGCAGGAAAAACTGCAGGAACTGAACACCAAACTTGCGAAGTCGGAAGAGCGGCGCACCGAAGACAGGGACCGCCTGGTAACTTTGATCATGCGCACCCAGATGGAGATCCAGCACCTGCGGTACGAGCTGGCAGCATCACAATCGCGGCGTGACCGGCACCGCGGCTTTTGGCGTCGACTTTTTGGCGGTTAGGTTTCCTCCCACACTTGCGAGATGTGCACTACTTTGTAACCTGCCTGCCAAAGGGCGTCCACAACGGCCTTGGGCTCGGTGGACCGAATGCGCACGACGATATAGTAGCGTCCCTCGGTTTCTTTGTACGTCGAAACACTGGCAATGCTAACGCCGTGATCGCGCACAATGCCTGTGATTGCTGCCACTTGGCCTACGCGGTCGTCGACTTCTAGTGTGATGCGGGTGCCCGGTTCCCGCAGCCCGAGCATGTGGGTGAAGGTCCTGAGCATGGCGGGTTCGCTGATCACTCCCACCACGTTGTCGGATTTGTCGAGGACCGGCAACACATCGACTTCTTTTTGAGACATGACGTAAGCAGCCTGCTCAATGGGGTCGTCCTGCCGGACCGTGTAAACGTTTTTGCTCATTACTTTTTCGACTGTCGTCTGGCTGAGAAACTCGCGCGGCGTCGTGTGGGCGTCCAGTCCGGCGTGGAGAATGTCCCACACCGTGACAACGCCGACGAGCTCGCCATCGCGGACGACCGATAGCCCTTCCAGGTCGTGCGCGTCCATCATTGCCAGCGCGTCCCCAAGCGTGGTCGAGTCCGTGATGGTTAGCGGATGTGATGCCATGGCGTCACGTACAAACATGCTGCGACCCCCCCTTTTTTGCGTTAAACAATTTCGGAGAACACGCAAAACCTCCTGCAACATTTGGGCCACAAACGGGGATTATGAATGCACGGGAGGATTGCCCAATGCCTGATCACGAACGCACCGTCTATTTCCTCGCAGGGTTGGTCGGGCTCCTTTTGGTGACCTGGGGGAGCGTCGTGTTTCTCCAATCGGCCCTGGAGCTTGTTTTCAGGGCCGCCCCGCCGCCGTATATGCTGCCACCTACCGACCCAGCCCTGTTGCAAAGCGGCCCGAATGCCCCCGACTTGGCTTCCCAGTTTGAATTCATGGTTTCGCAGGCCTATGCGCGGGCTCGCGGTGAGCGCTGGCGTCGCATACTCGACAGTGCTGTGCTGATCGCTTCTGGCGCCGCCCTCTATTGCGTAGCCAACCGCCGCTACCTCTCGCTGCCGGTGTGGCCGCGGGGGTCACCCCGCCGGACCGGCAGGATAGAGCGCCCCGGCGAAGAATAATAGCGAAGGCCTCAAGCACCTCGTGAGGTCCACTCCCTGGTGGACAGTCTGTCTCTGATACCGGAAGGAGTGGCATCTTGTGAAGGCTGTCATTATGGCCGGCGGTCTCGGCACGAGACTTTTCCCCCTGACCCAGAAAACTCCCAAACCTTTGCTCCCCATCGCCAATCGCCCTACCATATCATGGGCAATTAGTGGGCTTGCAAAGGCCAACCTTACGGAGATTGTCATCACAGCAGGGTTTGGTGCCGGGGCCATAGTGTCTTATCTAGGGGACGGTCAGCAATTTGGGGTACATTGCCAGTTTTCCATTGAAGACCCTCCACTGGGCACTGCCGGCGGGCTCAAGCTTGCGCGGTGCTATCTTGACGGTGAACGGGAGTTCCTGGTGATCAGTGGCGACTGTGTAGTAAACGTGCCGTTTGCAGAAGTGGTGGGCTACCACCGCCAGCATCACGCCTTGGCCACCATGGTGCTAAGCCCGGTGGACGATTGTGGCCGGTACGGCACGGTCGAGACGAACGATGACGGGCGGGTGCTTGCGTTCCATGAAAAAGACCCGCGGTCGGCAGGGAAGCCTGGCCTTGTGAACACGGGCATTTACATGCTGTCGGCTGACATATTCGGCCTTATTCCAGACGGGCAGGCTTTCGATTTCGGACGCGATCTTTTCCCGCAGCTGGTTATTCAAGGGTACCCAGTCTACGCGGTGGCTCTCGACGGTTACTGGCTCGACATGGGGGTGCCGGCCCAGTATCTGCAGGCCAATTTCGATCTCATCAGCGGACGTGCCGGGTTGCCGGTCCCGGGGAATGAAGTAGCCCCTGGTATATATTTAGAGGAAGAGGCAGTTGTAGAGCCCGGCGCCCACCTGCGGGCCCCCTGCCTGGTGGGGCGGGGAGCGGTGGTGCATGCCGGGGCTACCGTCGGCCCGCTCGCGGTAGTGGGCCCTGGCAGCGTCTTGCACCATCAAAGCCAGGTACGGAACGCCGTCCTGCTGGCGGACACCGTGGTGCCAGTGGGCGGCCGTGTCCAGTTCGAAATCGTGGGTCCCGGAGTGCGGTTGCCAGTCCCTGAAATTGCGGCTTCCATCGCGGAGGCGTGACTATGCCTACATTGGGGACGCGGCGGTGGGGGAGAAATCCTAGCCTCAGGAACACAGCCGACATCCGCAAGATCCTGGTTCTCCAGCTATGCCCGATCGGGGACACGCTGTTCGGCACCCCGGCAGTCCGGGCCTTGCGGGCCGGATTCCCGGCGGCCGAAATCGTCGATTTGTGTTGGACCTCGAACGCGGCCGTCATGGACGGCAACCCTCACGTGGATAGGCTTCTCAGGGCCAAGGGAACCGCCGGTTTGCAACGGCACCTGATCCAGCTTCAAGAGGAAGGTTTTGACCTGGTCGTAGGGTTGTCGCACCTCGGCTCTTATCTTGCAGTGACCTTTCCGCGGGCTTTCCGGGTAGGTTTCGTGTCCCAGACGCTTGGCTGGGCTTACTATCGCAACGTGCCGGACCGGCGTGACCAGCACGCCATCGATTACTGCCTCGACGTGGTGCGGGCGGTCGGCGTCCAGCCGCGGGGCCGGCATATGGAGATTTTCCCTTCGCAGGCGGACGTGGAGGCGGCCGAGCGCTTTTTGGCCCAGGTGGACGCCGGCCGGACAGCGGTGGTAGCCATGCACCCCGGGGGCCAACATCATCAGATGAAACGGTGGCCGGTGGAGGGCTTTGCGGCGGCCGCTGATGCCCTTTTGGCAAGCGGCATTGCCGTCGTCCTGGTCGGCGGCCGTGAAGACCGCTCCTTGGCGCGCGAGATCATGGCGCTGATGCGCCGCCAACCGCTCGACGCCACCGGCCGGCTTTCGCTGAAAGAGACGGCCGCCCTCATTGCCAAATGCGATGTGTTTGTGGGCAACGACTCTGCCCCCCTGCATGTGGCGTCCGCAGTAGGCACGCCGACCGTCGCCCTGTTCGGACCATCTGACCCGGCGAACTTTGCCCCCTTCAATCCCGAGGACACAGTCATTCACCATCCAATGGCGTGTTCCCCGTGCCTGCACTGGCTCGACGGCCCCACGCACTATCTGGGCCGCCTTACTCCCAGGTGCCAGCGGGAATGCATGCGTGCGATCACGCCCCTCGCGGTCACAAGAGCAGTGATGGCCCAGCTGGAACGGCACGCCACCCGCCGCCTGGAGGCCAGCTCATGAACATCGGCGTTTTCACCGACAGCTACAAGCCTTATCTGAGTGGGGTAGTGCGGTCCATCGATACCTTCGCCGGCGAGTTTGAGGCGATGGGACACCAAGTATACATTTTCGCACCCGCCTACCCCCACTACGTCCAGCGCACGGGAAACATCTTCCGTTTCCGTTCCATCCGGTCTCCCACGCATCCGGGGTTTTCCCTGGCGATACCCATTTCGCCACGCCTGCTGGCCACCGCCAGAGCACTCGCTCTGGACGTAGTACACGTGCACTCGCCCTTTCTGCTCGGGCGGCTGGGAGCCCGGCTGGCCCGCCGGCTGCAGGTACCACTTGTTTTCACTTATCACACGCGTTACGACCAGTACGTCCACTACGTGCCGCTGGCGGCGGAGCCGTCCCGCCGTGCCGTGCTGGCCTGGGTGTCCACCTTCGCCAAGCAATGCGACAGCGTGGTAGTACCCTCCCAACGCATGCGAGAAGAGTTGCGACAGCAAGGCATCTTTACCCGGATCGAAGTCATTCCGACCGGCATCGACCCCCTGCGGTTCCAGCACGGTGATCCCCGCTACCTACGGGAACACCTGGGTCTGGGGCCTGACGCTCTCATTCTCTTGTACAGCGGCAGGCTGGGGCGGGAGAAAAATGTCGACTTTCTGCTCTACGCCATGCAGCACGTGGTGCGGGCCCGTTCTAATTCTTATCTCATCCTCGCTGGGGCCGGTCCAGATAGAATACGTCTGGAGCGCGAGGCCGCCACGCTCGGACTCGCCCGGCATGTGCGATTCCTGGGGGCCGTCACAGAAAAAGTATTGGTAGATTGCTACGCCGGTGCCGACGTATTCGTTTTTGCCTCCACGTCGGAAACGCAAGGCCTCGTGGTGCTGGAGGCGATGGCCAGCGGACTGCCGGTGGTAGCCGTCCACGGCCCCGGCGTGGAAGATACCATCGTGGACGGGCGCAGCGGACTTCTCGTACCGCCCTCACCCCGCACCTTTGCGGCGGAGGTGCTGGAGCTGGCTTCAAATCCGTCCCGGCGCGCGGCCATGGGAGCGGCGGCCAGACAACAAGCCAACCTTTTTTCTGCCCGGGTGATGGCAGAGAAGCTCTTGCATTTATACCAGTCTCTTGTGTTCGAGAAGCGCCAGCAAAGGGAGGTACCGATCTGAACGATACAGCCACCGCTTGGCGAAGAGGCCTTTCCATATCGATCGGCATTAGCGTCGCCGCGATCGTAATCGTCATTGCACTTTTCCGTGGCCAGGAAGGATTTGCTTTTTGGCATCGCGTCAACCTTTGGTATTTCCTCGCCGCCACGGTCCTAATGATCACCGCCTGGACAACCCGCGCAGTGCGTTCGCACCTTTTGGTGTCAGCGCTCGGCCGGCGGATACCGGTGGTGCGCCTTTTGCAGATTTACGTGTCGACGGCGTTCGCCGCCCACGTCACGCCCTTCAGTGCCGGAGGCATCCCTTTGTATTTCTACTTGATGCGCCGGGAAGGGCTGTCGGTGGCGAAATCGACCGCTCTCACCGTATTGGAAAACCTGCTGTCGGCAGTGGTACCCGTTCTTTTGGTGCCGCTTCTGGTACTGGCGTGGCGGTTCGGGCTACCGGCTAGGCCTTCGTTTCGGGAAGCCAGTCTTTGGATAGCGGGGATTCTTCTGCTCCTGGCAGGTATTGCTTACATGCTCGTGCGGCGGCCGGATGTCGTGACCGGCCTGACGAGCAGGATCAGCCGTAGTCGCCTGCTGGTGAAAGTGTTCGGTGCCCAGCGCACGTCCAGCTGGGGTGCCAGGGTCGCTCGCGAGTATACCCTCATGCGACAGGCGCTGGCACTGGTGTTTTACCGGCGCCGCATGGCGATAGTGTGGGGATTTTTGCTGACCGTGTGGTACTGGTTTGTGTTCCTGCTCGTTCCCATCATGCTGCTCTGGGGCATGGGGTTGCGGGTAAACATTGTGCTCGCCCTGGGGGCACAGGTGCTTTTCTACATCCTCGAACCGCTGATTCCCACTCCTGGCGGCAGCGGGGGAGCCGAGCTCGCGTTCGCGTACCTTTTTGGTAACATGGTACCGGCCGCGGCCGTGGCGCCGTTTGTGGCCATGTGGCGGTTTATCACGTTCTATCTGAGCCTGGCGGTGGGCGGGTTCAGCTTTGCCCGGCTGGTCGGTGAGCCTCCCCAGCTACGGCGGACCTGAGGTGATCCCTGTGCAAGAACCGGCAGTAGAAAAATCGCGCCTGCGTCAGCTTCTCCGGGGCTTCGCCGGGCGGCGCGTCCTCGTAGTCGGCGACGCCATCGTAGACCAATACGTCTGGGGCGAACCCGCCCGCGTCTCGCGCGAGGCACCGGTGCTCATTCTCCACTACCGCGAAGAAACTACTCGCCCCGGCGGGGCCGCGAACGCGGCATCCAACCTGCGCGCTCTGGGCGGCTTGCCCACCCTCGTATCCCTTACAGGGGCGGATGACCATGCCCGCCGCCTGGAGACCATGTTGAGGGCCAACGCTGTCAACACGCTGCTCGTGCCGGATTCGAGCCGGCCAACCCCCACTAAGATCAGGCTTATGGCCGGCTACCGGCAGGGGATGAAACAGCAAGTGGTACGCCTCGACCGGGTGGATGAAAAAAGTCCTACGGAGAAAATCAGTCGACAAATATTGCAAACGGCGATCGAGGCCCTGCCCAAGGTGGAGGCGGTGATCATCTCAGACTACGGGCTGGGCACCCTCACGGATGCGATCATACCCGAACTCGTGGCGGCCTGCCGGCAGCGTGGCATCCTGGTAGCAGCCGACTCCCGCTACAACCTGAGCCAGTACGTGGGCGTAGACGTGGCCACCCCGAACATCGAGGAAGCGGAAGGCGTGTGGGGGAACCGCATCCGTAGAGGGGACGACGTGATCGCCGCCGGTCTGGCCATCCAGGAACGCCTGGGGGGGTTACTTGTGCTCACACAGGGAGAGGATGGCATGACGGTGTTCGAGTCGCCGGCCCACCTCACGCACATTCCCGCCGTGTCGCCGGCCGAGGTTTTTGACGTCACGGGTGCCGGTGATACGGTGATTGCCACCCTGGTGCTCGGCCTTCTGGCCGGGGCTTCTCCCGTCGAGGCGGCCGTCCTCGCCAACCTCGCCGCGGGCTTGGTGGTCCGCAAGGCGGGAGCTGCCAGCGTCAACAGAACCGAAATCCTCAAAGCCATGTCCGGCTGGCACCCACTGGTCATGCCATTGGTACCCGCTGCCGCCGCCAAGCCGGCAGAACAGGTGAGGCACGGGTGAGCTATAAAGCCGCCATTGTCTATCTGGAGGAACTGGTAGCGCCGCGGGAGGGCACACCGGCGGCTGCCTTGGCTGCGGTTCTGCGAAGGCCGAACCGGCGGGTGGTGCTCACCAACGGGTGTTTCGATATCCTGCACGCCGGGCATGTAAGTTATCTCGAGCAGGCCAGGGAACTCGGGGAATTTCTCGTCGTAGGCCTGAACGACGACCAGTCGGTGCAGAGACTGAAAGGCCCTGGACGTCCCATCAATCCGGTGCATGACCGGGCGGCAGTCCTGGCTGCCCTGCGATCGGTGGACGCGGTGGTGATTTTTTCGGACACCACCGCCGACGAGCTCATCCGGGTGGTGCGTCCGAGCATCTACGTGAAGGGAGCCGACTACCAGGAGGATACCCTCCCGGAGGCAAAGACGGCGCGGGCGGTGGGAGCAAAGTTACACTTTGTGCCGCTCCTGCCCGGCCGTTCCACCACAAACGTCATTAGCCGCCTCGGTGGTAGTGGTACAATATAGCGATGCGCTGTCATCACACTGCCAGAGGGGTATCGCATGTGCAGACAAACAAGGGCAAGTATCTGACTATCACTTACGGCTGCCAGATGAGCGAGCACGATTCGGAACGCATCGCCGGCATGCTGGAAGACATGGGCTATGTCCGCGCCCGGGACGAGGAAGACGCGGACGTGATCATGGTCAGCACGTGTACAGTACGCGACTCCGCTGACCAGAAGATCTGGGGCAAACTGGGGGAGCTCAAAAGGCTGAAGGCACGTCGCCCGCACCTGGTGTTGGGAATAAGCGGTTGCATGGTGCAGGCCCCCGGGGTGGCGGGCCGGCTGGCAGAACGTGCTCCGTACCTGGACGTCATTCTTGGCACGCATAACCTGAATCGGTTCCCGGCTCTCCTCGAACAGGCCCGGCAACAGAAAACGCAGGCGTTGGAGATTTGGGATGCCCCGCAAGCGACCTTCGACGACTTGCCCACGCGTCATACCAGCCGCTACCAGGCATACGTGGACATCATGTACGGGTGCAACCACCACTGTTCTTTCTGCATCGTGCCGACAGTACGCGGGAGGCAGCGAGACCGCACCCCGGCCGCCATCGTCCAAGAAGTGAAGGACCTCGTGGCAAATGGCTACAAGGAAGTGACCCTTCTCGGCCAGAATGTGAACGCCTATGGCCGCACCTTGCCGGAGCGGTACGATTTCGCCGATCTTCTTCGCGACGTTAACGCCACCGGCATTCCACGCATCCGCTTCACCAGCCCGCACCCGCTCAACTTCAGCCCGCGGGTCATCGAGGCTATGGCTGAAAGCGAGCACGTGTGCGAGCACGTGCACCTGCCATTGCAGGCCGGCTCTGACCGCGTGCTGCGGGCCATGCGGAGAGGCTACACCCACAAGCGCTACCTTGATCTGGTAGAAGCCCTGCGGGCCGCCATACCGGGAATCGCGATTACTACCGACATCATCGTCGGCTTCCCGGGCGAGACAGAAGCCGATTTCCAGGAGACCCTGGCCGTGATGGACAAGGCCCAACTCGACGGGGCATTCACATTCCTTTACTCACCGCGCACCGGCACCCCGGCCGCCGCCATGCCGCAGGTGCCGGACGAAGTGAAGCACGACCGCCTGAATCGTCTGAATGCCCTCCAGAACAGCATTTCGCGGCGGGTGAACGAAAGAATGGTAGGCCAGACGGTAGAAGTGCTGGTCGAAGGACCTAGCAAGACCAACGCCGACCATCTGGAGGGACGGACCCGCACGAACAAGATCGTGATCTTTGACAGCCCCGAAGAGCTGGCAGGACAGTTTGTGCTGGTAAAGATCACCACCGCACAGACGTTCTACCTCATTGGCGAGATGATTGCCCGTGCCTGAAGTGAAAGCAGCCAACCTGACCCCCATGATGGCCCAATACCAGGCCATCAAAAAAGCCCATCCCGACAAAATCGTCATGTTCCGCCTAGGCGACTTCTACGAGATGTTTTTCGACGATGCGGTCACGGTTTCGTCGGTGCTGGGACTGGTGCTCACGGGCCGGGAGGCAGGAGAACTCGGCCGGGTGCCGATGTGCGGGGTTCCCTACCAGTCTGCGAACACCTACATCGCCCGGTTGCTGCAACGCGGCTACAAGATCGCCCTGTGCGACCAGATGGAGGACCCGCGTAGCGCCAAGGGTCTAGTGCGGCGCGAGGTGACGCGGATTATCTCGCCTGGCACCGTCACCGACGAATCGATGCTCACGGCCGCGCAGCCCAACTTCATGGCGGCGGCAGTTCACCGCGAAGGGTACGGACTGGCGTTCCTGGAATTTTCTACTGGCGAGTTCCGTTATACGCAATGGCTGGAAGACGACGCACGCGAAAGCCTTTTGGCCGAGCTTTCAAGATTGCGGCCGGTGGAGCTTTTGCTCACGGAAGACCTGGCCAAAGACCAAGATCTCCTGGCCGCCGTGAAACCGTATTTGGCCGGTGAGCCACAGCTGCTGCCTGTCGGTGGTCCCGATCCGGCAGAAGCGATGGAAAACCTGGCCAGGCAGTTCGGGCAAAATGCCGTTCCGGGCGTTTTTAGCCCCGGGTTGGGAGCTGCTTATGCCCTTCTGTCTTACGTGTCCAACACGCAAGGCAAAAACCTTCGCCACCTTACATACCTGGCCGCTTACACCCCGGGCGAGTTCATGTTAATCAATGCCGATTCGCGGCGGCACCTCGCACTCTTACCCGGGCAAAGGGACACAAGCCAGTCGCACAGCCTTTTCGGTGTGCTCGACCGCACCATGACACCCCAGGGAGCACGCATGCTGGCAAGCTTCCTCGTCTCGCCCCTGCGAAAACCCGAGGCGATCCTGGACCGCCTGGATGCAGTGGAAGAGCTCTGGCACGACGGTGTGCTGCGGGATGATTTGCGCCGGCAGCTCGCTGGCACCAAAGACCTTGAGCGTCTTGTCGGTCGGGCAGCGACCGGCGTCGCTACCCCGCGCGATCTCGGCGCCATGCGCGACACGCTGCGCCGTCTGCCAGCCATCCAGGCACTGATGGCACAGGCTGACAGCAAAGTCCTCCGCAACCTGGCCGCCGAGATCGATCCCGTCCCAGCACTGGCGGAGTTGCTTACGCGTGCGCTGGCAGACGACCTGCCAGCAGAAAGCACGAGCGGCGGCATCATCCGAGACGGGTTCGATCGGGACGTCGACGAGCTGCGGCAGCTCGCCAAAGGTGGCAAGGACTGGGTAGCGGCGCTCGAGACACAGGAGCGGGCGAGAACCGGCATCAAATCGCTCAAGGTGGGCTATAACAAGGTCTTCGGCTATTACATCGAGGTCACCAATCCGAACCTGTCCCAGGTGCCCGCCGACTATATCCGCAAACAGACCCTTGTCGGGGCGGAACGCTTTGTCACCCCGGCTCTCAAGGAGCAAGAGGAGAAAATCCTTGCGGCCGAGGCGAGGCTGACCGCACTCGAGTACGACATCTTTTGCCGGCTCCGGGACGCATGTGCGGCGGAGGCTTCGGCCCTGCAGCGCACCGGCCGTGCCCTGGCCACGGCCGATGCAGTGGCCGCTCTGGCCACAGCGGCACTGGAGAACGGCTACACGCGCCCGGCGATACGCCGCGATGGGGTGATCCACATCGAAGGCGGCCGGCACCCGGTGGTAGAAAAATCCTTGCCGGTGGGGGAATTCGTGCCGAACGACACCCACCTCGACTTCCAAGACCAACGCTTCCTGATCGTGACCGGACCGAACATGGGCGGCAAAAGCACTTACCTGCGGCAGGTTGCTCTGATCGTGATCATGGCCCAGGCGGGCTCGTTTGTACCGGCGGCCAAGGCTGCCATCACGCCGGTGGACCGCATATTCACCCGCATCGGTGCCCAAGATGATCTGGCCGCCGGGCAAAGCACGTTCATGGTGGAGATGAAAGAGTTAGCCACCATACTGCGTGAGGCCACGCCGGAAAGTCTAATATTGCTGGACGAGGTTGGCCGAGGCACAGCCACTTTTGACGGGATGGCGCTCGCCTGGTCAGTCGTGGAATACCTGAGCCAGCACCCCACGGGCCGAACCCTGTTTGCCACCCATTATCACGAGCTGTGCGAGCTGGAAGGCGAACTGGCAGGCGTGCGGAACTATGCCGCCCAGGTGGAAGAGCCCGACGGGCAGATTATCTTCACACATCGTGTTTTGCCTGGCCGCGCCGACCGGTCATACGGCATCCAAGTGGCGCGCCTGGCTGGCGTACCACCGGAGGTGGTCGCACGGGCGACGGAGGTGTTGCAGGCGCTCGAGGACCGGGCCGCCAAGGACAGTTCCTACCGCCGCGTCAGGAAAAACCGGCGTGTGGCTTGGCAGTTGCCTCTATTTGCTAGCCTGCCATCGGCCGTGCTGGCGGAGCTGTGTGCCACCGATCCTACCAACATGACACCGCTCGAAGCCATCAACAAGCTTGCGGAGCTCAGGGAAAAGGCCCTCAAAGAGACGGCGAGTGGCGAGGGAGTGGGCTAGGTGGGCAAAATTGCCGTGCTGCCATCCGAGGTAGCCAATCTCATTGCTGCCGGGGAGGTGGTGGAACGCCCAGCCTCGGTGGCAAAGGAGTTGTGTGAAAACGCCCTGGACGCCGGTGCCCGGCGGATTACCATCACCGTGCTTGGCAGCGGGCTCGATCTCATACGGGTGGCGGATGACGGTACCGGCATTGCTGCCGAGGATGTGCCGATCGCCATTTTGCCGCATGCCACCAGCAAGATCGCGGGTGCTGAGGATCTGTGGCGGATCAGCACCTTGGGTTTCCGGGGAGAGGCGTTGGCAAGCATTGCCGCCGTGAGCCGCCTGTCAATTCTCACGCGGCCGGCGTCAGAGCCGCTTGGCTATTTTCTCGCGTGTGAGGCTGGCGTTGTGCAGCGGCAGAGGCCGCAAGCGTGTGCCCCCGGAACGGTGGTGACCGTGCGTGAACTTTTTTACAACACGCCGGCCCGGCGCCGGTTTCTCGCAAGCACGCAAACGGAGCAAACGAGAATAGTGCAGACGGTGGCAAATCTGGCGTTGGCACGTCCGGAGGTTGCCTTCCGGCTCGAGCTGGACGGTCGTCTTGTGCTGGCCACCACCGGCGGGGGAGATCTGCGGGCCACCGTGGCCGCCGTGTGGGGTCGCGAACTCGCCCAGGCGTGCGTGCCAATCGGTTTCGCCGCCGGCGACACAACCGTATCAGGACTTTTGGCCCCGCCGGCCATGGCCCGTTCGGAACGGGACCGGTTGGTCACGGTCGTCAACGGGCGGCCGGTGTACAGCCGCCCCGTCATCGCTGCCGTGGAGGCTTCTTACCGGGAGTTGATACCACCGGATCGGCGGCCGGCGGCCGTGATTTACGTGGACACCCCGCCGGAGAACGTAGACGTGAACGTGCACCCGACTAAACGGGAAGTGCGGTTCCGGGACGAACGAAAACTGCGCACGATAACGGAGGAAGCGGTGAGGGCGGCCCTGGCAAAAACCGATCTCGTCGTGACGGGTGCCGCTGGCAAGTACCATGGCGAGTATTCCCGAGCAGTGCCCGTGCCTCCCATGTGGCCTGCGGTCGGCGAAGAAGTGGCCGGGCTTTTGCGGGAGCCGGAAGCGGGCCCATGGACGGAAAACGTCCCACACGAAGGCATGCTAGCGCCCCTCGTCCCGCTCGGGCAGCTGGCGGAAACCTACATCGTGGCCGCCGGGCCGGACGGGCTTTATATCATCGACCAGCACGCCGCACACGAAAGAATCATGTTCGATCGGCTCGCCGCGCCCGTGCCGTCCGCGTCGCAGCCGCTGACCGCGGCCGCGCGGGTAGAAGTGGGAGTCGATGGCGTGGCCGCCTGCCGCGAGTACGCCACGGTCCTAGGCGGCCTCGGCGTAGACGTCGAACCGTTTGACAGCGAAAGCGTCCTGGTGAGAAGCCTGCCAGCCGCGATCGCGGCATTGGGCCCCGGCGTCGTGCGCGACCTGCTGGCGGAATTGAGCGGTGCCCCGGCAGACCAGGCGGACAGCGTGCTGGACAGCACCGCCAAATACCTGCGTGCCCGGCGGGCCCTGGCAGCGTGTCACGCGGTGACGCGGGCCCATGACAAGCTGTCCCCGCAAGAGATGGCGGACCTGATCACCCAATTGCGCAACACTACCCACCCATACGCCTGCCCCCACGGCCGTCCGACCGTAATCCGCCTCGGACTGGACGAATTAGGCCGGCGATTCGGCCGTTAGGAACGCCATGGCTCAGCTTTCGGACCGCCTGCCGCTTCTTGTAATACTCGGCCCCACCGCCGTGGGGAAATCGGCGGTAGCGATGGAGGTCGCCAAGCGTCTGCAGGGAGAGATCATCTCCGCCGATTCTGCCCAGGTTTACCGCGGCATGGACATTGGCACCGATAAACCCACACCGGCGGAGCGTGCGGTGGTGCCGCACCACCTGATTGATCTCCGCGACCCGGACGAGGGGTTCTCGGTCGCCGAGTTCCAGGCGCTGGTCTTCCAGGCCGCCAAAGAGATCGTAGCCCGGGGCCACCTTCCCATGCTGGTGGGGGGTACCGCCTTGTACATCAAGGCGGTAGTGGATGGGTACGCGTTTGTGCCCGCGGCACGTGACGACGAGTTCCGGGCCGCCATGTGGTCCATCGCCCGCGAAAAGGGTCCGGAGGTCCTGCACGCCCGACTGGCGGAAATCGACCCGGAACGGGCGGCCGCCGTTCACCCGCGTGATGCCAAACGAATCATCCGAGCCCTCGAGGTGCATCATGTTACGGGTAAGCCCTTTTCTGAAATCGCCCAAACCAAGTCCCCTGCCGGCCCCTACGATGCCTTGATGGTCGGGTTGTGGCGAGAACGGGACGAGCTTTACCGGCGCATTGACGCCCGGGTAGACAAACAAATCGCACGCGGCCTGCTGGGCGAAGTAGGCCGGCTCCTCGCGGCCGGATATAGTCCCGAACTGCCTGCCATGACAGCCCTCGGGTACAAGGAAGTGGCAATGGCTCTGACCGGCCGCATATCCATGGAAGAGGCGATCCGCATCCTGAAGCGAAACACCCGTCACTTCGCCAGGCGACAGCTGGTGTGGTGGCGTCGGGAACCGCGTATCCACTGGGTCGCGTGGCTGGAGGGAGCAACCGCCGGCGAGATTGCCCAAACAGTTTGCGAGCTGGCGGAAGGATACTGGAAAGGCAAGTAGAATACATCGCCCCAAGCGAGGGCGGGGAGGGTACCAGGTATGGTAAATAAAGGTCAGCTGAACCTCCAGGATACGTTCCTGAACCAGGTACGAAAGGAGCGCATCCCGATCACCATTTACCTTGTCAACGGGGTACAGCTCAAGGGCCTTGTACGCGGTTTTGACAGTTTTACCGTGGTGGTTGAAAACGAAGGTCGGCAATCGTTGGTGTATAAGCATGCCATGTCCACACTCATACCAGCCCGCCCGATTGCTGGGCTCATGTCTGAGCTTGCCGAGCACGACACGGAGCCCTCCCAGCCAAGCTGATTGCCACTCTTTGTTCAAAAGTCCCCCGGTAGAAAAAGGATTTCTGAAATCAAGATAAGAATTTACCCTCGTGCACAATACCCACGGTTTTCCCACTGCTTCCTGGCGCGGGGGGTGAGGAAAGACCATAAAATCATTCACCGTGCGGTCGCATTGCCTGACGTTCTGGGTGCCAAAGGACGAGTTCGTGCGACGCATTCCCCCTTTCCCGTTTTCCCGACCGGTCCCGATTTTTCTGGCCAGATCCGACACGTGACGAGAAGGAGGTTTCTTATGCGGAAGTTCCGGTTCGCCCTCGTCTTGTTCCTGGTAGCACTCGTCTTGATACCGTTGGGTGGCTGCGGACAGACCCAAACCGCCCAAACCAACATCCTCCACGACTACTTCTCCCAAGATCCCCCAGGATTTGACCCGCAAGCCGATACCACTTTGATGATCTACAGCCTGGCCCGCGAGCTTTTCAGCACGCTCGTCCGCTACAAAGGCAATACCCTTGAACTGGAGCCCGAGCTGTTGGCGGAAATGCCCACCATATCGCCCGACGGTCTCACGTACACCTTCAAACTCAAGCAGGGCGTGAAGTTCAGTGACGGGACCGAGCTCACTTCCAAGGACGTCAAGTTCACCATGGAGCGCATGCTGATGAAGGGCGGTGTGGGCCAAAGCCCATGGCTGTTTGAGCCCATCAAAGGGGCCAAAGAGATGGAAGACGGCACCGCCACGGAACTGGCGGGGTTCAAGATCATCGACCCATACACGTTTGAGATCACCCTGTCCTATCCGTACGCCCCGTTTATCGAATACCTCGCGGTACCGTCGGCCTCGATCCTGCCTGCCGACTACATCACGAAAGTTGGTAACGACGAATTCTCGAACCACCCGATTGGCACTGGTCCGTTTGTGCTGGACTCGTGGACGCATGACACCGAGGTCGTCCTCAAGAAAAACCCGAACTACTTTGAACCCGGCCTACCCAAGCTCGATGGCATTGACTACCGCATAATCAGCGACGATGCCACCGCCAACCTCGAGTTTGAGAACGGCAATCTCGATGTTTCATCTATTCCGTCCGCGAAGTTCGACGAGTGGACCAAGTCGGGCAAGTACCAGATCCTTGAGAGCACGCCTCTCAACACATATTACCTACTTTTCAACATGAAAAACCACGCCCTCAAAGATGTCCGGGTGCGCAAGGCCATTGCCTACGCCATCGACAAGCAGAAGATACTGGACACCATTCTTCTCGGGCACGGCACGCTCGCTACCACGTTCGTGACGCCCGGCATACCCGGCGTGGATCCGTCCAAGTTCCCTGGGTACCCGTACGACCCTGAGAAGGCGAAACAGCTCCTGCACGATGCCGGTGTTGACCACCTCTCGCTCGAGATCTGGCAGATCGGCAGCACGCCGCCGGACGTGGTGGTCGCCATCCAGCAGCAATTGGCAGAAGTGGGCATCGACCTGAAGATCACTATGATGGACCGGGCGGCGTTCCGCCAGGCGCGTGCAAACGGGCAGGTACCCATGAACTATGGCAACTGGTGGGCCGATTTCCCTGATCCCGACAACTACATGTACACGTACTTCCACTCGAGCCAGTCAAAGTCCATGTCGTCCAACTATAACAATCCCAAGGTCGACCAGCTCCTAAACGAGGCTCGCACGACCACGGATCCCGCCAAACGGGCAGCCATATACCAGCAGCTGGAGCAGATCATCGTCTACGACGACGTGGCAGTGGTTCCGCTGTTCCACTTGAAGGATTACCTCGCGGTGCAGCCGGATGTCCACGGCGTGATCATGCATCCGACCGGCGTGAACTCCTACCGGGCAGTGTACAAGGGCAACCAGGGACAGTAGTATCCCGGCCCGCGGCCGACTTAGGGCGGGGGAGGCTACTTTATGCTTCCCCCGCCTTGGCCGGAACCCAGAGCAAGGCAGGCGATGAGAATTGCTGCAGTTTATCGCCAGACGCATTTTGGCCACTATTCCGGTTTTGATTGGTGTCACCCTGATCACATTCATCCTGGTCAATGTGGTACCAGGTGATCCCATCACCGCGATGATGGAAAAACGGGCCGACCCGGCGACTGTGGCCAAACTGAGGCACGAGTACGGCCTTGACGCCCCACTGTATTTGCAGTACCTCCGTTTTCTCGGCCACGCGGTGGAAGGTGACCTGGGCAAATCATTCCGCACCAAACAGCCCGTTACGCAAGCGATCATGGAGCACTTCCCCGCCACCGTGAAACTGGCTGTGAGCTCCATGCTGGTGGCGCTGATTCTTGGGCTCGCGGTAGGAATCATATCGGCCGTGAAACAGTATTCGTGGTTCGACCACGGCAGTATGATCTTAGCACTGGCAGGCATTTCGGCCCCAATTTTCTGGGTGGCGATTATGTTGCAAATCCTCTTCGGCATGTACTGGAAAGTGCTGCCCATCTCGGGATATACCGGCTGGCGCTCGATGGTGCTACCGGCGGTCGTGCTCGGCTCCCGCTATGCCGCTTCGATTGCCCGGCTTACCCGGTCAAGTCTGTTGGAGACCACCAGGCAGGACTACGTGCGTACGGCACGGGCAAAAGGTCTCAGCGAACGGGTGGTTATCTTCAAGCATGCCTTGAAAAATGCCATCATCCCTGTCGTCACAGTCATCGGGCTGCAGATCGGTGGACTTCTTACCGGCGCCATATTGACCGAGTCGGTCTTTGGGATCCCCGGCCTGGGCCGGCTGGCCATCGACGCGATCAATCACCGGGACTTTCCGCTCATCCAGGGGACAGTGCTCTTCACGGCCGTCATTTATGTGCTTTCCAACCTGGTCGTAGACATTTCATACGCCTATCTGGATCCTCGTATTCGCCTGGAGTAGAGGAGGCCTCCCAAAAACGTGGGAACCACAGTGCCGCCAACCAAGTACAACACCCGCCGCCAGACGTCCAATGGCTTTTCACTCTTCCGCCGTACGGCTTTGGAAAGCGACACAGAACCAGGCCGCATGGTGCTTACCAAAGGCACCGGACTGTGGGTGGATTCGTGGCACCGGCTGAAAAAGAACCGGCCGGCCATGGCCGGCCTCGCTTTCATCATCATTCTTGTCGTAGTGGCCTTGACCGCCCCTCTGCTCGCTCCAGTGAGCCCCTACGCCCAGGAGCTGGACCTGCGGCTCGCACCACCCGGTACGCCCCGGGCTGACGGCCACGGCGTTTACATCCTCGGGGCGGACCACATGGGGCGCGATATCCTGTCCCGCATTATCTACGGCTCACGCATATCGCTGGCCGTCGGACTAGTGTCAGAGTTCATCGTGAGCGTCATCGGCATTACGCTTGGTGCCATCGCAGGTTATTACGGCGGCCGCGTCGACAACATAATCATGCGGATATCGGACATCATGTTTGCCTTCCCGGATCTTCTTTTTGCCATAGGCATCATGTTCGCCCTCGGGCCGAGCATTTTCAACGTATTCATCGCCCTGGGCGTCGTAGGGTGGGCCGGAATGGCAAGGCTTGTCCGTAGCCAAGTGATTGCCCTCAAGGAAATGGACTTTGTGGAGGCGGCCCGTGCCCAGGGGCTATCGGACTGGATGATTGTGACACGGCACATACTGCCCAACTGCCTCGGGCCGATCATCGTTTCCATCAGTCTTGGCATCCCTGGCGCCATCATGGGGGAAGCCGGACTTTCGTTTCTGGGCCTTGGCGCCCAGCCGCCGCTCGCCTCGTGGGGAAGTATGATCTACGATGCCAGGCCTTATTTCACCACGGACCCCTTGTTTTCAGTTTTCCCCGGCATCGCCATCATGCTCACCGTGTTCGCATTCAACCTTTTTGGTGACGGGCTCCGCGACGCCCTCGACCCGCGTCTAAAGTCGTGAACGTAAGGGGTGCAGAAGTGGGCAGAGCAAAACGGCAGGACTCGACGTCGGTATACATCCTGGCAGTACTGCTGGCAGGGCTGTACCTGGCCCTCGGCAGCGCGTGTACGGCGCACCGGCCGGTGGTCAGCGACGCTGCCCTGGGTGATGCCGTACGGGCTAGGCTAGCGGCAGTTGACCAGGCCATGGGAGTGGATCCGCGCCTGGTCATTTCCAAGGTCACGGTGAATGTGTCGAGCGGCAACGTGACCTTGGCCGGCGTGGTGAGTGAAAAGGACCTGCGGGACGCCTATGTGAAGGCAACGCGGCAGGTAGACGGTGTCCGCACGGTGGCGGACAACATCACGCTTTTGCCTGACCCGTCACTTGGAAAAACCACCCTGGGAATAATCTCGGCGCCGGTGGCAGACCTTGGAGACGCTCCGGGGCAGTCGACCGGCAGCCACCGTGTCACCCAAGCTCTCATGGGGGCGGTGGTAGACGTCCTCCAGGAACAAGGCGGTTGGTACCACGTGCGCATGGCAGACAAATACCTCGGATGGATAAGCGGCCGCGACCTTGTGCGCGTGACTCCGGAACAGGCCGCCAGCTGGCGAAAAGGGGAACAAGCCCGCGTCGTGACGCGGTTCGCCACCGTCTACCAGGAGGCGAGCGTCCGTTCGCCAGCCGTCACCAAGGTGGTCATGGGCACAATCCTTCCCGTTTTGTCGGCCAAGACGGCCGGCTTTGTGCTTGCGGCCCTTCCCGGCGGCCGGCAAGGATACCTCCGCCAGGATGACGTACGCATATATGCATCATACGTAGCCCTCACAAGCGTGCGTGGCACGCCAGACGATCTTCTCGCCACCGCCTTGTCGCTCCGCGGCATTCGTTATCTTTGGGGAGGCAGCTCCCCGTACGGATTTGATTGTTCTGGGTTTACCCAGTTTGTGTACGGCTACAACGGCTTTCCCCTGCCCCGTGACACCGACATGCAATTCCAGTCCGGCCAAGCCATACCGGATCGGGCACACCTTGAACTGGGGGACCTCGTGTTTTTTAGCACCTACAAGGCCGGTCCCTCGCATGTGGGGATATACATCGGCAACGGCCGTTACATAAATGCTGCCGACCCGGGCGTCGTCATCTACAGCTTTGTACCCACCGATCCTGACTACAACGCGACGCTCGACCGGCAATACATCGGTGCAAGGCGGGTGATTTCTCTTGGCCACTGATGCCCAAGCTTTGACCGCAGCCCAAAACGCCCCGCCCGCCCCGGAACACGCCAGTGAACGCGTGCTTCTGCAGGTGCACGACCTGGTCACGGAGTTCCGGACGGACCAGGGAGTAGTGCGGGCGGTGGACGGGGTGAGCTTTGATATCCGGACCGGCGAGACCCTCGGGATGGTGGGGGAATCTGGTTGCGGTAAGAGCGTCACCGCCCTTTCGGTGCTCCGCCTGGTCCCGTCACCGCCAGGCCGAATCGTGTCCGGACAGATTTTATTTGACGGCGAGGACCTCTTGGCGAAAGATGACGCCAGCATGCGCGACATGCGCGGCAATCGCTTTGCCATGATATTCCAGGAACCCATGACCTCGCTGAATCCCGTTTTTACGGTTGGTGACCAGATTGCGGAGGCCATTCAACGCCATCAAGGCCACGACAGTAGACAAGCGTGGCTGAAGACCGTTGACATGCTGCGGCAGGTAGGCATACCTTTGCCGGAACGCCGTGCCCACGAGTATCCCCACCAGCTGTCCGGGGGCATGAGACAGCGGGTGATGATTGCCATGGCCCTGTCTTGCCACCCGGGGCTCTTGATCGCGGACGAGCCCACGACGGCACTGGACGTGACCATCCAGGCGCAGATCCTCGACCTCATGCGGCGACTCAAAGAAGAAACTGGCATGTCCATCCTGTTGATCACCCACGACATGGGAGTGGTCGCAGAAATGGCGGAGCGGGTCGTGGTAATGTATGCCGGCCAAGTGGTCGAGCAGGCCAAAGTCGAGGACCTGTTCGCCCGGCCGCTACATCCGTACACCGACGGCCTGCTGCGATCGATCCCGCGGCCAGGAAACCGTGGCCAGCGCCTCCACGTCATCGAGGGCAGCGTACCCGATCTGGCGAATCCGCCGTCTGGATGCCGGTTCCACCCGCGCTGCCCCCTGGCCACTGACCGTTGCCGCCACGAGTCACCCTCGCTGCAAGAGGCGTCGCCCGGCCACTTGGTGCGTTGCTGGCTGCCCGGGGGGAGGGATTAGGCACATGGCGATGGAGTCTACACTCGTAGGTACTGCGAATCCACCATCGTCCGCACCGCTAGTAGAGGTGGAAGACCTTCGCCTCTGGTATCCCATCAAGCGCGGCCTCCGCTCGCGGGTGGTCGGATACGTCAAGGCCGTGGACGGAGTCAGCTTCACCATCCCGCGCGGGAAAACGCTTGGGCTGGTGGGGGAATCCGGCTGCGGGAAAACTTCGGTCGCCCGGGCTTTACTTTATCTGGTCAAGCCAACCGGGGGCAGGGTACGATTCGACGGCATCGAACTGGGATCGCTCAGCCCAGAAGCGTTACGCCGCCTTCGTCCACGCATGCAGATAATCTTCCAGGACCCCTACTCGTCCCTCAACCCTCGCCGCACGGTGATGGAAATCGTGGGCGAGGCCATGGCTTTCCATAAAATGTGGCAGGGGGACGCTTTGCAGGAAAGGGTGCTTGAGCTACTCGAGCGGGTGGGGCTGGAACCCGCCCATGCCCTGCGATTTCCGCACGAGTTTTCGGGCGGCCAGCGTCAGCGCATTGGCATCGCCAGGGCGTTGGCCATGAATCCTGCCTTGATCGTGGCCGACGAGCCGGTTTCCGCCCTCGACGTGTCGATACAATCCCAGATACTGAACCTCCTGCTCGATCTCCAGAGCGAGTACGGCGTGACTTATCTTTTCATCGCCCATGGCCTGCACGTCGTGTCGCATGTTTCAGATATCATCGGCGTCATGTATCTGGGAAAGCTCGTGGAGCTTGCCGAGTCCGACGAGCTTTATTATCATCCGGCGCACCCATATACGAACGCCCTCATCTCCGCCGTGCCGGTGCCTGACCCCACCGTGCGGCGGGAGCGGATCATCCTGGAGGGAGACGTACCAAGCCCCGTCAATCCTCCCGCCGGGTGCCGGTTCCAGACCCGTTGCCCCTTTGCCACCTCTCGTTGCCGTGCGGAGGAGCCGCTATTGCACGATATCGGCGGCGGCCACCTGGCGGCCTGCCATCTGGTCTGAAAGCCCCGCCCGGCCGTGGCGGGTGACTTTATTTTTCAGTTACCGCCTGCAGAGGCGACGCTGCCGACCGGCCAACCTGGTGGCAGGCCACGACATGGTCGTCGCCGACCGTGGCGAGCTCCGGCTCGATCTGCCGGCAGATATCCGTTGCCAGCGGGCAGCGCGACTGGAACCGACAGCCGGGTGGCGGATTGATCGGGCTTGGGACGTCGCCTTCAAGAACTA
>CADDZV010000006.1 GCA_902812875.1 Clostridiales bacterium | reverse complement strand
GAGCAGATGGCCGCCACCCCGAACTCCACCCCGCGCCGCCGCATCTCGAACACAAGCGTCATGAGTATGCGCGCCCCGCTGGCGCCGATGGGATGGCCGAGCGCCACCGCGCCGCCGTTCACGTTCACGATTTCCTCGTCCACTCCCAGCATCCGGGTGCTGGTGATGGCCACGGCAGCAAACGCTTCGTTAATTTCCACCAGGCCGATGTCCTTGACGGTCAGGCCGGCCTTCTTGAGGGCCTGCTGAGCCGAGAGGGCCGGGACGGTGGCAAGATAGGGCGGCTCCTGGGACACCGCCCCGATGCTCACGATGCTGGCGAGGGGTTTCAGCCCAAGGGCTTTGGCCCGCTCCCGGGACATGATCACCAGGGCGGAGGCACCATCGTTGAGCCCGGGGGCGTTGCCGGCCGTGATATCAAGGTCGGCGCCAAACACCGGCGGCAGGGCGGCCATCTTCTCGAGCGAAGTATCCCGCCGCACCGACTCGTCGATGGTGACGGTGACGGTCTTGCCGCGGCCGGCCGGCACTTCCACCGGGATGATCTCGTCAGCGAAGCGGCCGGCGTCCTGGGCAGCCGCCGCCCGGACATGGCTGCGGTAAGCCCAGGCGTCCTGTTCCTGGCGGGTGAGCCCGAACTCCTTGGCCACCTTGCCCCCGTGTACGCCCATGTGCACGTCGTAGAAGGGGCACCAAAGCCCATCGTGCACGGTGGCATCGAGGAACTGGCCGTCGCCCAGGCGATAGCCGTAGCGGCCCTGCGGAACGAGGTACGGGCCCTGGCTCATGCTCTCCATGCCGCCTGCCACCACGATGTCGGCCTCGCCGGCCCGGATGAGCACGCTCGCCCAGTTCGCCGCCCGCAGGCTGGAGGCACAAACCTTGTTGATAGTCTCCGAAGGCACCGTGACCGGAAGGCCGGCCCGGATGGCAGCCTGGCGGGAGGGAATCTGACCGGCCCCGGCCTGCACCACCATGCCCATGATGACGTCGTCCACATCCTTGCCGTCGATTCCTGCCCGCGCCACGGCCGCCTTAATCGCCCAGGCGCCGAGATCGACCGCCGGTACGTCCTTGAACGCCCCGCCCAGCTTCCCGAATGGGGTGCGAGCGGCACTAACGATCACCGCGTCCCTATCACCCACTCCCAATCCCTCCTTCGCAATTTCCATGGAAACCTATTTGGCAAATGTTTCAGGCCTTGGTGCTGACCGCCGCCCCGTCAACGAGTATCCAGGGCGCCGTCCACGCAGCAAACCGGTCAGTCTCGGCACTGATCGCCATGACACCGTGACGCAATACCTCGAACGCGTTGAAGCTCAGGATGGCGTCTTTGACCCTCCCGGTGATCTCGCCGTTCTCCACCCAGAACCCGAGATCGACGTTGCCGGCCACGTCACCGGAGTATGGGTTGCCCGCCCACGCCCCCTGCAAGCGTTCGATGACAAGCCCGCTCTGCAAGGAGGCCAGCATCCTCTCCGCTGGGACGTCACCGGGAGCCACCAAAAGATTGGAAACTCCCGGGGCCGGCGCGCCGGCGAGGCCGCGCTGGGCGGTGCCGGTAGGCGCCAAGGCCAAAGCGGCTGCCGACCGCAGATCCAAAAGGAAACTCGCGAGCCGCCCGTGGTCGATGATCGCAAGCCGGCGGGTGGGGATACCCTCGTCGTCGAACCCGGCGCTCTGTGCCCCGAAGGACATCGTCGCGTCGTCATAGATGGAAAGCCGCTCGTCCAGCACGGCTTCGCCGAGGCGCTGCCGCCAGGGTGAAAACCCGCGCTCCACGGCCTGACCGTTCACGCTGGCCAGCACGGGTCCCAAAAGGTCCGCCAGTGCGTACGGGGTGAAAATGACGGGGTAGCGCCCGTTGCGCACCGGTACGTTGCGGCGGGCAGCCCGCAGTGAATTCACAAGCCCGGCCTGGAACCGCTCGCGATCGATGTCCGGCCGGCCCGATTGCACAAAGCGCCCGACATGGAGGAAGTTCTGGCCTTCGGTGAGCTCGGCCCAGCCCGAAAGAGAAAACTCGGTGCGGGCCTGGACGCCACGGAAGCCGGTGCTGGTGGCCACGGCTGTGGTAACCGTACCGTGCGCCGCCTCGACCGAGACAAGCACCCGGGGGTCGTAGTCACGCACGGTGTCCACAATCTCCTGGCCGATGCCCAGCAAAAACTCAAGCGGGTAGTCCGGCACGTCTGGGGAGAACATGTCCACTGGCGTGGGGGTGGCCGGCGGAGCAAAGTCAAACCCGCACGGCCCGCCAAAAGTCGCGTTGGCCAAAGCCTTCTCCAAAAGATCCGCCGGCTCGCCGGTCTGAGTGGTGGTGGCAAGTCCAAGCCGCCCGCCCACGACCACCCGCAACACGATGCGGTTGTGGTCGGTGGTCTCGGCCCCTTTCAGCCGGCTATCTTCGAACCGCACGGGGGTACGCGTACGGTTGACCGCATACACTTCGCAAGCCTCCGTCCGGCCCCGGGCTTGTGTCAGCACCCGTTCGCACTCGTCCAGCAAGTCTTGGTCTTTGCGGGGCATGCTATTTCCCTCCCGCTTGGCCGCTGATGACAGCCTTTTTGATGCGAATGTGCGGCGCCCAGTGGCTGACAGGCAGAGGCATCTGCCCGCCCTTGCCGCAGCCGCCCGCACCGTCGAACACGGTGAAGTCCTTGCCAATCATGTCTATGTTCTTGAGGGTAGCAAACACGTTGCCGGTGAGGGTGGCGTTTTTCACCAGGCCGGTCAGCTCTCCGTGGCGGATGCGGTAGGCCTCCGCCGCCACGAAGGTAAACATCTCGCCGCTGGTCTCGCCGCCGTAGGAACCGCGGCAATAGAAACCGTCTTCGATGTCCTTGATCATGTCCTCGAAGCTGGCATCGCCCGGCTCAATGCACGTGTTCCGCATGCGTACGATGGGAGGGAAGCGATAGTCGATCGCCCGGGCGTTGCCGGTCGGCGGCTCACCCATCTTGGCCGCCGTCTCGCGGGAATGGAGGCGCCCCACGAGTCGGCCCTGGCAGATGAGGTTCTGCCGCCCCGTGGGAATGCCTTCGTCGTCGTAAGCAAGATAACCGCGGGCCCCGGGTTCCCGGCCGCTGTCGTATATGGTCAGGATGGGCGGTCCAAAAACGGCTCCCATCCGCATGATCTCCTTGAGGTTTTCGTTCTGATAGACGCTGTCTGCCTCGGAAAGATGGCCGAAGGCCTCGTGGGCAAACACGCCGGCCAGCCACGGGTCAAGGATGACGGTGTACTCGCCGCCTTCGGCCATGGGGGCATCCAAAAGGGCCTCAGCGACCTCGCAGGCACGGGCAACCTCCGCGGCATGCCCGCGCACGACCCCGAAATCGGCGCTGCTCCCAAACCCCACCGATCTCATCTGCGTCTCGCCGTCGCGTGTGGCGATGGCGGTGAGGGAGCCGCCGAGATCGATCTTTTCCTGTTCGATGTAGGTCCCGGCGGAAGTGGCCAGCCACAGCTGCGTGGCCTTGTCGAAATAGCGGACCTGAGAGCTTTTGACGTGGTGACCGAAGCCGAGGATCTGGCGGTTGTAGTCTTCCAGCAGGTTTTTCTTGGTCTCGAGCGGGACGCTGCGGGGATCCTCGCCTGGAAGCCGGGGGACCTTGGCCCGCACCGGCGCCACCGGGGCCAGCGTGACCTTTTCGGTCAGGCGGCTCGCGAGCGACCGGGCCTGGGCGATGGCCAAGTCGACTTTTTTCTCCAGGTCGTCCAGGCGCGAGGAGGACACAAAGCCCCAGGCCCCGTCTACCAGCACCCGGATGGCCACCCCGAACTCCGCAGACTGCGAAACGAGGTCCAGGCGCGGCCCGCGGAATTCGATCCGCGTGATTTCGCTATTCTCCACGCGGATCTCGATGTACTCTGCTCCCGGACGTCTGACGGCTTCTTTGAGCAAGCTTTCCGGTGAAAGCACTGAGATCCCCTCCTGCCAGCCGATCGTTCCAGACGGAGCTATTTCCACGGCCGTTTTCCGGATTCCTATAAGGTGCGGACCTGATGCGCGTTAGGCGGCGTTCTTCCAGGGCGGCGGGCCAAAGATGCGGACGCCATCCCGGCCGGCCACCGCTTCCAGGCAGGCCTGCACCGTGCCCTTGCCCGGAACCGGCCAGTTGGGGGCGATCTCGCCAAGCGGCACCAGAACGAACGCCCGCTCGCACAAGTACTGGTGCGGGATCAAAAGATCAGATTCGGCCACCGTTTCCTGCCCGTACAAAAGGATGTCGATGTCGATGGTCCTGGGACCCCATTTTTCCTCGCGGACGCGTCCCTGGGCGTTTTCCACTGCCAGGCAAGCCCGGAGCAAGTCCTGGGGAGAAAGACTTGTGTGTACGCGGCAGGCCAGGTTCAGAAATGCCGGCTGATCAGGCCGGCCCCACGGCTCGGTTTCATAAACGGACGAGGTCTCGACAACTTCCACCCCCGGCCACCGGTGCAAGGCAGCCAGGGCGTTTCGCAGGTGCTCCTCGCGGTCGCCCAGGTTGGCACCCAGGCCCAAAAAGGCCACCACAAAGCGCTCTTCCGCATCGATCAACAAAAACCCCTCCATGGCACACCGGTGTTTTCTGCCTGGCGGCAAAAGAGCCGTCAGCGGCTCTTTGACACCTCTGCCTCGGCCGTGGCCACGGGACCCGGCAAACCCACATGGGGTTTTCGCACCCGCACCACGACCCATTCTGGCTGGAATGCGGCCATCAGCTCGTCGGCCAGGGCCGCGGCCAGCGTCTCCAGAAGATGATACTGCTCTTCCTCCACGGTTTCACGGACAATTTCCCACACCCGGCGGTAATCCAGGGCATCGGCGATGTCGTCTGTCTCCACCGCGCGGGTGAAATCGCAATACAGGTCGACATCGACCTCGAACGGCTGTCCGAGCTCGCGCTCTGCCGGCAGTACCCCGTGGTGCCCCCGGAAAACCATGCCCTTGAGACTGATGCGTCCTTTGATATCAGCCGCCATCTGGCGCCACCCCCCAGGTCGGGTCCTGTACTGCATCGATCATGCGGGTCACACGGACGATAGCCGCCACATCGTGCACCCGCACAATGCCCGCCCCCATCCAGGCCGACAGGGCGGCCAGGGCCATGGTGCCCTCGAGCCGCTCCTGCGGGCCGGTACCCAACACCTGACCGATCATGCGTTTCCGCGACGGTCCCACGAGCACAGGCCGGCCAAGACTGACAATGGCCGGAAGCCGTTTCATGAGTACGAAGTTGTGCCGGGCGTTCTTCCCGAACCCGAGCCCCGGGTCACACACCACAAACTCGTCCGGTATGCCGGCCCGGCGCGCGGCCGCAAGCCGGTTGCGTAAAAACCACGCCACCTCGGTGACAAGGTCTTGGTATTGTGCCTTCTCGGCATTATGCATGATCACAAGCCCGGCCCCGGCATTGGCCACCGTGGACGCCATGGCAGGATCGCCGAGGCCGCTCACATCGTTGATGATCTGCACCCCAAGCTCCAAGGCCCGCCGGGCTATCTCGGCCTTGTAGGTGTCAACGCTGATGGGCACACCAAGTTTAGGTACCAACCGCTCAAGCACAGGCTCGAGCCGCCGCCACTCCTCCCCGGCGTCCACCGGCACCGCACCCGGGCGGGTGGATTCCGCCCCGACGTCGATGATGTCTGCCCCGGCCGCGGCCAGCTCAAGGGCGTGGTCGACGGCAGCGGCGGGATCAAGGTAGCGCCCGCCGTCCGAGAACGAGTCCGGCGTGACGTTGAGGATCCCCATCACGAGCGTCCGATTCTGCATGGACAAGACGCGATCGCGGATCTGCCAGTACCGCGGTCGTTTCCCCGCAAGAAATTCCATGGGTGGGCCCAGGACATCCTGCCAGGCCGCAAGGCGCTCGCCGGACAGGTTCTGCAGAAACCCCTGGCAGATTTCTGTCAGCAGGCTGGGCGGCCCGCCGGCCAGGCAGGCCGGCCCGAGCGGGCCATAGCCGGTTATGACGGCCGGATGCGGCCCAAGGCCAGCAAACCACCGCACCTCCTCCGGCGCCAAGCCGTCCAGCCGGAGCACAAATCCTCCCAGGGCACGGGCCCCGGCGGCCGCATGGCCACCACTATCGTCCTGGATTTCTGCAAGCAGACTTTCGGCAGTATCGAAACGGTCAACGACTTCGACGCGGGCAAGCACCGGCGGCATGCTGATCAAGGATTCCCACCCTTTTTCCGCAAATAACTAATCCATGCACAACTCGCAGCACAAAAAGATCACCGTGCGACTGGTCGCGACCTCCGAGCCGCCGGCCGAGCTAGCCGCCTGGTTCCAAGACGACGGTATCGATGGCACCACGGCCGCTGCGTTCACGGCCGCCGCTACGTTTTACACCGTTACGGTGGAAAACATCCAGGCAAGGGCAGCCGCCATCATCCGGCAGGAAGCGGCCGCTCGCGGCATGCCGTGTGCCGTGCCGCCGGCAGTCCGTCGGCACGAGCCCGTACGGGTCAGTATCGTTCTCGCGGGTAACCGCAGGCAGTTTCTGCTTTTGGCCCGGAAGCTTTACGCCCAGCCCTTCGGTCTGCCGATCGTCGCCCGCCGCCTCCTGGCCGCCCTGCCGGGGCCGACAGCGCCAGGGAACAAGCCCGTACCAGTGCCCGCCCCGGACGCAGAAGCCGCTGGCTGGGTGCCGGAGATGCACCTGGTCCGCCCGGCGGGTGACGACCTCGTATCGATATTCTTGGCCCTCGGCGCGGACCGGCCGGGGGCACGGCTCATGGCAAACAAAGCAGAAATGCTACTTGTAAAGATCGATGAAATGCCGCCCGCGTTGGCGGACGAGCTGAAAACCAGGGCCCTCGCCGTGGGGGCCGACCTGGCCATCGCCCGCACGGTAGCGGCATTTGACCCGCAACCCACCGGCGCAGTGCTCCTGGCCACCCGGCGGCAGGCAGCCATCCTGGCCCGCGCGCTTGCCGCAAGCGGCGGCGTGTGGGCCGCGATGGGGGCGGCGTTGCAGCGGCTTTTGCACTAGCCGCTGTAGTTCGGGGCCTCCTTCGTGATCTGCACGTCGTGCGGGTGCGACTCCCGCAGGCCCGCTTCTGTGATGCGGACAAATTTGGTCTTGGTCTGCAGCTCGCGGATGTTGGCCACCCCGCAATAGCCCATGCCGGCCCGCAGCCCTCCCACCAGCTGGTAGACAGTGTCCGCCAGCGGCCCGCGGAAAGGCACCCGGCCTTCCACGCCTTCGGGCACCAACTTGGCCGCGTTTTCCTGGAAATAGCGGTCCCGGCTGCCGGCCTTCATGGCGCCGATGCTGCCCATTCCGCGGTAGACCTTGTACGACCGGCCCTGGTAGATTTCCATTTCGCCTGGGCTTTCCTCGGTGCCGGCGAGGAGCGAACCGAGCATGACACTGTCCGCCCCGGCAGCCAAAGCCTTGGTGATGTCCCCGGAATACTTGATGCCGCCGTCCGCGATGATCGGCACGTCAAACTCTTTGGCGGCCGCCGCGCACTCCAGGATGGCGGTAATCTGCGGCACGCCGATGCCGGCGACCACGCGGGTGGTGCAGATCGCCCCGGGACCCACGCCAACCTTGACGGCGTCCGCCCCCGCCTCGATCAGGTCACGCACACCCTCCGCCGTGGCCACGTTCCCCGCCACGAGCTGCACCTGGGGGAACGCTTCCTTGATTTGGCGCGTGGTCCGCAGCACGCCCTCGGAATGGCCATGGGCGGAATCGACCACGATGACGTCCACCCCGGCGGCCACCAGGGCCTCGACCCGTTCCATCGTGTTGGCACTGACTCCCACGGCCGCCGCCGCCAGGAGCCGCCCGCGGCTGTCCTTGGCAGAGTTCGGGTATTTGCGGGTCTTCTCGATGTCCTTGATGGTGATGAGCCCCCGGAGGGCAAAGTTGGCGTCCACGAGGGGCAGCTTTTCGATCTTGTGCTTGGCCATGATCGCCTTGGCCTCTTCGAGGGTGGTCCCCTCTCTCGCCGTGATGAGGCCTTCTTTGGTCATCACGCCGGCGATCGGCTGGCCGTAGTTCTCCGGCGGCACGAACCTGATATCGCGGTTAGTGATGATGCCTACGAGCCGCCCGTGTTCGACCACCGGCACTCCCGAGATGTGGTAGTGGGCCATGAGATCGAGGGCATCCTGGATGGTGTGCTGGGGGGAGAGGTAGAAGGGATCGACGATGACGCCGTGCTCGGAACGCTTGACCTTGTCCACTTCTTTGGCCTGCGCCTCGATAGACAGGTTGCGGTGGATGACACCGATGCCACCTTCCCTGGCCATAGCAATGGCCATGCGGGATTCCGTTACCGTATCCATGGCAGCGGAACAGATGGGAATGTTGAGTTTGATCTCGCGGGTCAGGCGGGTGGTCACGTCCACTTCGCTCGGCAGTACGCTCGAACGTGCCGGCACAAGCAGCACGTCATCGAAGGTCAGGGATTCACCAAGAAAACGGCTTTGGTAGCTGGCAGTACCCAAGGCACCGGACCTCCCCATAAACATTCATTTCAGTATACCACCACCCGCCAGGCTTGTACCGCCAGGCCGTCCGCGGCAGCGTTCTGAGGAAGGAATAGCCATGGCCGCAGACGAATACCACATGACCATTACAGCGGGCATGGCCCCTGCGGGCCAGGTGCCGCCGGGCCTACGCCTGGCCCCGGACCGTGTGCCGCGGTCATGACCATTTCACGGAGGGAGGGTGAAAGCCAGTGGAGTTCCAAAAGCGTGTGGCAGCGATCATCCTGCTGGTGGCGATGGTAGTGGGGGCCTTCGCCCTGGCCGGATGCACCCAGAAACAGCCGCTGACCATCGATTTCTACACCTACACAAACCCCCGGCCCTATAACCCGGCAGGCGACAAGCTGGCCGAGGCCATCCAGCAGCAGCTGCAGCAGAACCTCGGCGCGGTCGTCAACATCCACCAGTTCGGCTGGACGGAGTACAAGGACGAGATCCTGAGCAAAGGCAACGGCCAAATGTACCTGTTCGGCTGGATAGGCGACAACGGCGACCCCGACAACTTCCTTTACGTCCATTTCCATTCCAGCCAGATCGGGGCCCTCAATGCCATGGGGTACAAGAACCCCCAGGTCGATGATCTTCTGACCCAGGCCCAGAAGGAATCCGATCCGCAAAAGCGCGACCAACTGTACAAGCAGGCAGACCAGCTCATCGTGCAGGACGCCCCCTGGGTGTTCATCAGCCACGCCAATGACATGGTCGCCACCCGGAAGAACGTTACCGGGTTTGTGCTGTATCCCACCGGGTCCATCTTTTTGCACAACGTTGACAAGGAGGTCCCCGCCGGCCAGCAGAAGGTGCTGGTTTACGCCCGCGGGGCTGATTCCCTGTCCCTGGACCCGGCTCTGATCGACGATGGTGAATCCGCCAAGGTCATCGAAAACATTTACGACACCCTCGTCACGTTCGAGCCCGGCACCACCAAGATCAAGCCGGCCCTGGCCACGGACTGGCAGATTTCTGACGACGGGCTTGTCTATACCTTCCACCTCCGCAAGGGCGTGAAATTCCACGACGGCACGCCCTTTAACGCCGACGCCGTCGTGGCCAGCATCGGCCGCCAGGTGGGACAGAACGCCACCGCCGACATGCCGTACGCCTCGTTCACCTTCGGCGACGTGGACAAGGTGGAGAAGGTCGACGACTACACGGTCAAGATCACGCTGAAGGAGCCGAACGCTCCGTTCCTGCTCAACCTGGCCATGGGCCCGGCCGCGCCGATCGTCAGCCCGACAGCCCTCAAGAAGTACGGGGCTGATTTCGGGCGCCATCCGGTTGGCACCGGCCCGTTCATCTTCGAAAAGTGGGATCCAGACCAGCAGATCGTGCTGAAGGCCAATCCGAACTACTGGGACGGCAAACCCAAGGTTGACGAGGTCATCTTCAAGGTGACCAAGGACAACACGGTGCGGGCCCAGGAACTGCTGGCCGGCTCGGTGGATATCATCGACGGTATCGATCCGGCCGATGTCGACAGCCTGAAGAACAGCCCGGACATCAACTTCCTGTCCGGCCCCGGCATGAACATCAACTACCTGGCCTTCCGGGTGGACCGGCCGCCGTTTGACAATCCCAAGGTGCGCCAGGCGGTGAGCATGGCCATCGACCGGCAGGCCATCGTGGACAGCCTGTACAAGGGCATCGCGGTAGTGGCCAACGGTCCCCTGCCGCCGGGCATGCTCGGATACGACCCGAACCTGAAACCGTACGAGTACAACCCGGCCGAGGCCAAGAAGCTCTTGGCGGAAGCCGGATACAAAGTGCCCAAGTAGAAGCGGCGAACTCCGGCTGTTGCGGGGAGGGGAACCCGGCGCCCCTCCCCGCCGGCAGGCGGCCAAGCCCACAAGGAGCATACCCATGGTCTCATATATCATCCGCAGACTTCTGATGCTGGTGCCGGTGCTCCTGGGTGTCACACTGGCAGTGTTTCTGGTAATGCAGGTCATCCCTGACCCCACCGGGATCATCCTGGGGCAGCATGCCACCCCGGCCCAGATGGCGGCCCTGCGACACGAGCTTGGCCTCGATCGCCCGGTGTGGGTGCAGTACGGCGACTTCCTGTGGAAAGCCTTACATGGCGATCTCGGGCGGTCGTATCTTACGCGGGCTCCGGTCACCTACGAAATCGGCCGCCGGTTCCCGCACACGATCGAACTTACGCTGGCCGCCATTCTTATCGCGTCCGTGGTGGGGATTTTGGCCGGCATTGTTTCCGCCATCCGCCAATACACCGTCATTGACCATCTGGCCATGGTGGGAGCCCTGCTGGGCGTTTCCATGCCTATTTTCTGGCTCGGGCTCATGCTGATCGAGCTGTTCGCCGTGTATCTGCACTGGCTGCCGGTGGACGGGCGCATCACTCTGGAGGCCGGCTACCATTTCCGCACCGGCTTTTACATCATCGAAGCGGCCGTCACGCACAACTGGCCCGCCTTCCGCGATGCCGTGCGGCACATCATCCTGCCGGCTACGGCCCTGGCGGCCTATTCAACCGGCCTAATCGCCCGGATGACGCGTTCCAGCATGCTGGAGGTCGTGCGGCAGGACTACATCCGCACGGCCAGGGCGAAGGGCGTGCCCGAACGCCGTGTGATCTTTCGGCATGCCCTGAAAAACGCCATGATTCCCGTGGTCACGGTCGTGGGGTTGCAGTTCGGCTATCTCCTCGGTGGGGCGGTGCTTACGGAGACGGTGTTCTCCTGGCCGGGGATCGGCAGCCTCGCCGTTTCCGCTGTGCAGAACTCGGATATTCCACTGATCCAGGGAACAGTGTTGCTGGTGGCCACCGTGTTCGTGGTCGTCAACCTGGTGGTAGACATCGTGTACGCGTTCCTGGATCCGCGTATTCGCTACAGTTAAAGGAGCCACGTATGAGCGAGGATTTTTCTCCCATCCCGGCATCAAAACGCCAGCGAGGCGCCGGCCGCGCCGTCCCGGCTTTATTCCGCCGGATCGGTGCCGTCCTCCGCAAGACGGCCGCCGACCTGCAGCTAGGCGAGGTGTGGAAAAGACTCAAACGAAACCGGGCCGCCATGGCCGGCCTGTACCTTCTCGCATTCATTGTGGTAGTGGCAGTGTTTGCACCGGTGTTTGCCCCCTATAGCCCCATCCAGGGTGACCTGCGGGCGGTGCTGCAGCGCCCCAGCTGGTCGCATCTCATGGGCACGGACGAGCTCGGCCGGGACATCCTCTCGCGGGTCATCTTCGGCGCCCGCCTATCCCTGGAAGTGGGATTCGTGGCAGTGAGCATCGCCCTTATACTGGGGACGATCCTGGGAGCAGTGGCCGGTTATTACGGTGGGCCGCTCGATGACGTGATCATGCGGATCATGGACGTGCTTTTGGCGTTTCCTTCCATACTTTTGGCCCTGGCCCTCATGGTCATGCTTGGCCATGGCCTCAACAAGGCCATGATCGCCATCGGCATCGTGGAGATTCCAAGCTACGCCCGCATCGTGCGCGGCTCGGTGCTGGCAGTGCGGGAGCAGGAATACGTGGAGTCGGCCCGGGCCCTCGGGGTACCCACCGGCCGGATCATCCGCAGGCATATACTCCCGAACGTGCTGGCACCGATTATCGTGCGGGCCACGCTTGGCATCTCCGAGGCGATTCTGGAGGCAGCGGCCCTTGGCTTCCTGGGTCTCGGCGCCCAGCTACCGCAGCCGGAATGGGGAGCCATGCTCAGCCGCTCGCGGAACTACATCATCTCCGCCCCGTGGGCAGTGTTTTTCCCGGGCTTTGCGATCACCGTGACCGTACTGGCCCTGAACCTTTTGGGCGACGGCCTGCGGGATGCCCTGGACCCGCGGCTAAAGGCAGGGTAAGGCGAGGCTTTCCAAGATGACTGACCAAGCGGCAAATCGTGACGAACTTGTACGTACCTTGAAGGCCAACTGGCGGCGGGAACGGGACGGGGCGCGTCTTTACCGAGCCCTGGCGGAAGCTGAGACCGATGCCCGGCGCCGTGGCGTGCTTCTCAAGCTGGCGGCCGCCGAGGAAGAACATGCCTCCAAGTGGGCCGCCCAGCTGGCTTCCCTGGGAGAACCGTTGCCGGACGAGCCAAGCAGCTTTTTCAGCCGCTTGCGGACGCGCCTTTGGCAACTGGCCGGTACAACGGCGGCGCTGCGGCAGGTGGAGATGGCCGAACACAAGGATGCCGCCCGCTACGGTGCCCAGGCTGGTATCCTCGGCAGGGACGCCCGGGAGGTACTCGGGCGGGTGCGCCTGGAGGAGAAAGCCCATTCGTCGGTCATCCGTTCGCTTTTGCGCGAGGCCGGGCCGGAGCACGCCCTCGCGGCCCTGCAAGGCCGCGAACGGTGGCACCGCACCGGCAGCGGCTGGGTAGGCGATGCCATTTACGGGGTCAACGACGGTTTGGGGGCGGTGTTCGGCATTGTCTCGGGCATGGCCGGTTACTCCGGCGGTGGGCACGTCGTGGTGGTCGCCGGCATGGCAGGGCTTTTGGCCAGCGCCTTGTCGATGGGCTCCGGCGCCTACCTGGCAGCCAAGTCGGAACGCGAGATTTACGAAGCAGAGCTGGCCCGCGAGCGCGACGAGATTTCCCAAGACCCCGAGGAAGAAAAACAAGAGCTGGAACTGTTCTATGAGCTTTCCGGACTTAGCGAGCAGGAAGCCGGCCTCCTCGCCGAGCGCATGGCACAAAATCCGGAGCAACTACTGAAAACGCTTGCCCATCACGAGCTTGGGCTTTCGGAGGCCAACTTCCCCAATCCCATCCGGGCCGCGGTTTCGTCGGTCGTGTCGACAGCGGTGGGGGCACTCATACCCGTCATCCCGTTTCTCTTCACCCAGGGTGTACCAGCGATCGTCGCCTCCGCCATCATCAGCACCCTCGCACATTTTGCGGTGGGTGCCGCCAAGACCATCATCACGGGCCGGTCCTGGCTCGCCAGCGGTATGGAGATGACCGTCATCGGAGTGGCAGAAGCCACCATCACCTATCTGATTGGCCTTTTCCTTGCCCCTGTGCACTAGCGGGCTCATCACGCTGGAAAAAGGCATACAGGCCCATGCCGGCCAGGTAGAGGCCAAACACCCGCCGCAGCACGGCGGCCTTGGTTACCGCGGCCAGCGTCGCTCCCGCCACTGCCCCGGCCAGGCTCCCGAGGAGGATGCCGGCAGAGATGCCCCAGATGATGTTGCGGCTTCGCCAGTGCGCGTACACCGCCACCGCCGCCACCGGCACAAAGCTCACGAGGGTCACTCCCTGGGCCTGGTGCTGGGGAACCCCGAAAAGGTAGACCAGCACCGGTACCAGCAAAGACCCGCCGCCTACGGCCATGCCGCTCAGGATACCGGTGGCGGCGGCCGCGACGATCACCCACATGTGCTCATCTCCCCCACAGCATGCGCACAGCCGCCACCAGCATGAAGAAGGCGAAAATGCGGCGGAGTAAAAGCGGGTGCAGCCGCTGCGTGAGTTTCGCCCCGATGTAGGCCCCCACCATCCCACCCAGGGCTACTTTCAGGCTCAAGTCCCAGTTCACGAAGGCATGGCGCATGTACACCACGGCCGATACCACCGACGTAAGCATCACCGCGGGCAGGGCAGAACCGTGGGCAGGCCGTTCCGGTGTGCGGAGCCAGAAGACCAACAGGGGGACGATCAGACTGCCGCCGCCGGTACCAAGAAAGCCATTGGCAAAACCGGCCCCAAGCCCGAGTACGGCCAGCCGCCACCAGGCTGGCCGCCCGCTTTGCCTGCCCTTGATGCCAGGATCCCGCCTGGCCGCCGCCAGAGCTGACACGCGCCTGCGCCCCTCACGATAAAAAGCCCGCGGCTTCTGATCGTGCTGCCGGGCCCGTCCACCGACGGCCGGGGCGTGATCAGCGTGCCACGGGCGTTTATAGGCATGCCCGCCGGCTGGCAGAATTATACGCGGTTATTTTGGCACGGCCGTGACCAAGGTGTTGCCAAGCGATCCCACCCAGAAACCGGACCGGTACGTCGCCTGGCATCGCAGGTGCTCACCGGCCGCCTCACCATTGAAGCTTATGGACACCGGGCTTCCTCCCGACGGGAGGCCCGCCTGTTCGCCAGTCACCTGCTCGTCTGAACCTAGCCGCAGGGTAAACGACTGCGGGCCGCTGCTTACGCCGACGAGCGTGCCGCTGCCGTCCGCCACCGCGGTGATCGCCGGGTAGGAATCCTGCGGCAGCTCCGCCTGCCACATCTGCCCGGCCGCACTGATGAAATAGATGTGCACGAAGTGTACCTGGGTATTCACCACGATGGCGGTGTCAGTGCCCGGTACAAACCCAAGCCCCACTTCGCCCGTAAACGCGTACTGCCACGCCGCCCCCGCCGGCGCCGGCCTCGCCTGTGGCGGCGTATACGTGAGCACAGTCTGCCGGTTGAAGTACACCGACGGCCAGCCAATGCCAAAGATGATGATCAGGGTAATCGCCACGAGAAACGACGAGTTTATGATCACCCGCCGCCGGTAGGCCTGAATCTTTTCCTCCCAGGCATAGGTGCGCACCCCAGGCGTGCCGGGGGGCGGAGCAAGCCGCATTTTCTGCAGCTGCCGGGCCATTTTACGGTCGAGCGGCATCCAGATCGCTCCCAGCACCGCGATGAGGATAATCGATACGATGACGAACCACTCGCGCAACTTGGCCGCACCGCCTCTCTCAAAGATGCGCAGACGGACAAAAAGAAAAGGCCAGGAAGGGTTTCCTTCCTGGCCTAAAGTTTAGACAGCCAATCGATCCATACCTGCTGCCATCAGGCACCGACGGCCGCCGCCACCCGCAGCACGATCTCGCCGTCCTGGGCGTCGGCCTCGATGCGGTCGCCCGCGTGCACCTTGGCAGCCAGGATCATGTCGGCGATCCGGTCGGCCAAAAGCCGTGCCACTGCCCGCCGCAAGGGCCGAGCCCCATACACCGGGTCGAAGCCGCGCTGCCGGATGACTTGCACCGCGTTCTCCGTCACGTCCAGGGTGATCTTCTGCTCCGACAGCCTGACCTGCAGATCTTGCACCATGAGCCGCACGATCTGCCCGAGCTCCTCTTCGCCAAGCGGGTTGAACACTACGATGGCGTCCAGCCGGTTTACAAACTCCGGCCGCAGGTGCGAGAGGGCAAACCGCCGGATCTCGTCCTGGTACGACGGTTCCGGCCCGGCGCTGTCCACAAACCCGTGGGACCGCTCGCGCACCATGTGCGTGCCGAGGTTCGACGTCATGATGATCACGGTGTTCGAGAAGTCCACGGTCCGTCCCTGACCGTCGGTGAGACGGCCGTCATCCAGCACCTGCAAAAGCACGTTCTGGACGTCCGGATGCGCCTTCTCGAACTCGTCGAGCAAGACCACCGCGTACGGGTGGCGCCGTACCGCCTCGGTCAGCTGCCCGGCGTCTTCGTAACCGACATAGCCGGGCGGGGAACCGATCAGGCGCGACACGGTATGGGCCTCCATGTACTCGGACATGTCGATCCGGATCATGGCGTCCTCGGAGCCGAACAGCTCCGCGGCCAAAGCCCGCGCTGTCTCGGTCTTGCCGACGCCGGTCGGACCGAGGAACAGGAACGAACCGACCGGACGCCGCGGATCCTTGAGGCCCGACCGTGCCCGCCGGATGGCCCTGGCCACTTCCTCTAGCGCTGCCCGCTGGCCGATCACCCGGCGCGCCAGCCGCTCCTCGAGGTTGACCAGCCGGGCCGACTCGTCGCTCCCGATACGCTCGACCGGAATCCCCGTCCACTCCGCGACCACGCGGGCCACGTCGTCGGGACCCACGACCGACTGGGCTTTTTGGCCCGCCAGCTTCGCCCGCAGGCTCCGCTCCTCGTCGCGCAAGGCCGCCGCCCGTTCGAACTCCTGGTTGGCCACGGCTTTTTCTTTTTCGGCCTTGATCTCCTCGAGGCGCTTCTGCAAAGTGGCGTCCGTGCCTTGGATAGCCGCCCTGGCCATCGCCTCGTCCATCACGTCAATCGCCTTGTCCGGCTGGAAGCGGTCGCGCACGTAGCGGCTCGTAAGCCGGACGCACGCCTCCAGCGCCTCCGGGCTGATCTTCACCCGGTGGTAGCTTTCATACGCCGGTTTGAGACCCTCCAGGATGGCCAGGGTCTCCGCCGCCGTCGGCTCACCCACCATGATGGGCTGGAACCGGCGCGACAGGGCACCGTCTTTTTCGATGTAGCGGCGGTACTCGTCGAGCGTGGTGGCGCCGATGACCTGGATGTCGCCGCGCGCCAGCACCGGCTTGAGGATGTTGGCCGCGTCCATGCCCCCCTCGGCGTCCCCCGCGCCGAGAACCGTGTGCAGCTCATCGATGAACAGGATGCCGTCGCGCCTGGACTGCAGTTCTGAGAGAAGCGACTGCATCCGCGCCTCGAACTCGCCGCGGTATTTGGTCCCGGCCAGTGCTCCCGCTAGGTCGAGCGCCCAGACGTGCTTGCCGGACAGGAATTCGGGTACCCGGCCGGTGGCAATCCGCTGGGCGAGACCTTCCACGATGGCCGTCTTGCCCACGCCCGGATCGCCGACCAGCACCGCGTTGTTCTTGCTCTTCCGCCCGAGGATTTCAATCAGGCGGTTGATTTCCTTTTCGCGCCCGACTACCGGGTCCAAACGGCCCGCCCGCGCCAGTTCCACGAGGTCACGGGCAAAAGACGCGATCCCCCCGCCGCGGCGGTGCGGACGCTCGGCTCCCGGCACCGCATTGCCGAACTGGCCGAACATCATGCCCACGCCGTCCTGGCTGGTATCGCCCGTGCCAGGCCCACCAGGTACCGCCCCGTTCTGACCGCGCGTGCTGCCCTGGAGGCCGAAAACCTGGCCTGCCTGGCCGAAAACCTGGGCCAGGAACTGGTCGATGCCGCCGGACAGCATGTGCGCAAGCGGACTACCCGCCAACCCCAGGAAGGCAGCGGGGTCCGGGCTTTGCTGGATCGCTTCTGCAAGGCATTTTTCGCAGTATGCCTCCTGTTGTCTTACTCCATTGACCACGGTGACCTTTACCGCCACCGCCGGCCGTTCATGGCAGATGTCGCATATCATAGGTTCGTGCACCTCCTTGTACGCAATCCTGCCATCTGACTTTGACTTTCTTTGACCTTCTTCATTGTAGTGAGGGGCGGTTTTTCCTGTCAAGCGCCATGGCGAAATTGCGGGATAAAAACTGTGGACAGGATGCGTCACAAAGAAGTAGCCTGAAGATGCCAACCCTGCCCGAGGAGGACAAAACGTGGGTACGCCCCGGAGCTTCACCGCCGCCGAGATGCGGCGGTATGAACGACACTTCATCCTGCCGGAGATCGGCCCCGCCGGCCAGGCAAAACTGGCTCGGGCCAAGGTGCTGGTGGTAGGTGTGGGTGGCCTGGGAGCGGCCGCCTGCCAGTACCTGGCGGCCGCCGGCGTTGGCACGGTCGGCCTGGCCGATGGCGACACGGTGGACCCGAGTAACCTGCCGCGGCAGGTGCTTTACACGGAGGCCGATGCCGGCCGGCACAAGACGGAAGTAGCGGCCGCGCGGCTTCGGGTCCAAAACCCGGCAGTGAATGTCGTTACGTATGACGAATTCGTGACCCCGAGCAACGTCACCCGCATCGTGGACGGCTACGACGTTGTCATCGACGGTACCGACCGGCTGGATGCCCGTTACGTGCTGAACGATGCTGCCATGCAGGCCGACATCCCGCTTGTGCACGGAAGCGTGATGCGGTTTACCGGACAGGTAGCGGTATTCGCACCCGGTCACGGTTGCTACCGCTGTCTTTATCCGCAGCCGCCCACGGATGACTTGCCAACGTGCGCCGACCTGGGCGTAATCTCGCCCCTGCCAGGCATCGTGGGCGCCATGCAGGCCATCGAGGCCATGAAGATCGTCACCGGTCTCGAAGGGACGCTGCTGGGACGACTTTTGGTAATCGACGCCAGGACCTGGGTGACGTATTCCGCCAAGATCGACCCACGGCCCGACTGCCCTACCTGCGGAGGCGGAACCAGTCCGGGCCTTGCACAGGAGGACTGAACATGCAACGCGACGGCACCGGCAGCGTGAAATGCAGCCACTGCGGGGCTACCATGGAGTCGCAGGGCATTGAGCAGTTCCGCGTGGGCGGGACAACCGGCGGCTGGAAGCTTTTGTTTGGGGAGTGGGCGGAGCTCGGCGAGGGCATGCTTCCCATGGAAGTATTCGTCTGCCCGCAGTGCCACAAGGTCGAGCTGTTCCTGGCCGGCCGCCGCTAGCCGCCGGATCGCCAACCTATCCGGTCAAGGGCTCGATGTCGCTGAGCGGCACCACCACTTCCTGCCCGCTGTCCAGGCGTACCAAGGCGGTCTCCGTGCTGCCCCCGCCGGGCAGGTCAAATGTGTGGCCACCAGCCACGAACACCCCGCCCTGGCCGAAGTCCGGGCCGGCCAGAAGCCGCAGTCGCTGTCCGGGCTGCCAGGCAAACCCGTCCGGCCGCCGGGCATGGGCACAGCCGGCTGTATGGATCAGCGTCTTTTCATCCCGCACCTCCTCGGATTCCGGGGGACACGCTGTGCAGGCCACCACAAACGGGCATAGGCCGGCCCCGCTCAGATACACGGGTTCGCCGTCCACCGGCACCAGCACGGCGCGGGCTTCTTCGCGCATCGGCAGGTGTCCGAATCCTTCTGTCAGCACTACGGTAAGGCCCACCTCATCGCCTGCCGCGTAATGGAAGTCCTCGCCCGCCTCGAACTCCGGATGGTAGTACCGCGCGCGGTACTCGTCCCATGTGAGCCCGGCCAAGGCGGCGGTCAAAGAGCGGAAAATGCGGGCGTCCATACCGCCCGTGACCAGGCCGCGCGCCCCGCGGCGGAAAAGGGCGTCCAGGCCGCTCTCGTCGACCCAGGTGGGAGCGATCACAACCTTGCCCACCAGGCTTTGCGGCAGGTCCGCCACTTCCATGGGATCGTCGCCGTGCCACGGCACCACGAACGCTTCTCCCCAGGCGGCCCCGCCGGCCGCGGCGGAACCGGAGACGAAACCGCCGGCCGCTTCGATGAGGACGCCGCTCTGGTCGGCCGCGCGCACGACGCCGGACACAAACGCGTAGTACGGCCGCGGGTCTTCGCGGATGGTGACAAAACCCCATTCCTCGTCCAGACTTGCGATGGTACCGTCCACGGGCGAGACATATTCCCGGTATCCAAGCCCGAAAAGGTAGGTGTGGTAGGCAATCATCTCGCCCTTGTGCACGTGATCGCCGGCATTTTTCATGATCATGGCCTGGACTTGTTTGTTGTCAGTCTCAAGCCTGACCACGCACAAGGCCTGCTCGGTATTGGCATGGCCGATCAGGGTGCGCGGGCTCACGGCATCGCCAGGGCGCACCGCCGGGTCGCCGCCGTCCGGGAACGGACGCGTAACCAGTACCCGCGCGTTTTTGGCTGCCTTCAGACTGTAGGCTGCAAACGCCGGCATCTACTTCACCCCCACTTTTCCCTGTGCCTGGCGGCCCGCCACCGCAAGACCAGCGGGCAGCGCCCCGACACCCTCGTACCACCGGGCCACCTGGCGCCAAGTCTCCGGGTCTCTGCCCGTGTGCGCCCGTACCGGGCGGCTGCGGCCGTCGACGATGAGGCCGACCGGCCCGCCGGGTACCATATCCGACACGGGCTGGCCGGGTCCGGCCCCCGCGTCCACCCCGCGTGCCGGGACGACGTTCACGTGCCACTGCCCCGCGGGAAGGGAGAAGCGGCGCACCACCCCGGCCTGGATGGGCTCCTGGAAGTGCTCGCTGCCGGTGCTCCATTCCACCCGGCCGAGGACGTGCCCCAGCCCCGCACCGCTGCGGCCAGTGACGGCGGCAACGGCTCCCAGTGCCACCAGCCCTGCCGCGCCATCGCCGCCGGCAGAGGATGCCACCTTTTGGAGCCACCCGATATCCGCCACCCCGGCCGCCACGATGAGGTCGTCCTTGTCCCACAGAAGACCGGTAAGCCCTACCGGCTGCAGGCCGTCCACGAGGGCCAAGGCGAGCGCGGGAAGGTCATACTCCCGCCAGGACGGCCCCGCGGCAATGATTGTCTTGATTCTTTTCATGTCCACCAGCGTTACGCCGCCGGTGGTCTGGCGGTCCGCAAAAACGTCCGCGATGGTACGGGCCTTTTTGAGCCCCCGCAGGGTGGCTACCATTTCCTGGTGCTCGGCCAGGGCCCGGCCGAGCAGTGCGCGATGATACGCGTACCGCACGAACAGCTCCCGCGGTTCCATGGCCACCGTGGCTGGCCGGAGGCGGAAATTCTCGAGGACGTTTTCATCCTGGTCCGAGGCTTGCCACGGCAGCCACGGTGCCACGGCGTCCCAGGGAAGAGTGCGCGACGCCATCCGCCGTGGCTCGGGCCAGTCTTCCTGGTAACCGGTACGGTGGGCCTGGCCATCGACCACCGACGCCACCTCGGCGGCCGTCCCGTGCAGGCCTACGGCGATCACGTTGTCCCCGAGCGCGGCTTGCACGCGGGCGAGGCCGCGGCGGAAGGCCAAGCCCCACGGCCATACGGCGGGACCGGCAGCCTGCCGGTACACATCCATGAGCACCTTGATGAGCCCTTCCAGGTTCTCCTCTTCCAGCACCGGCCGGGGGTTTTCGGCCAGGATGAGCGTGTGGCCTTCCAGGACATCTTGCACCCCCGGCAAGGCCTCGCGGCTCCCTGCGTAAACCACCGGCACCGCACCCGGCGACAGGCCGCGGGCCAAAAGCCCAGCCATATCGGTCACCTGCTGCCCCTGGCCAAATTCCAAAAGTCCGGCATCGACGCCCCCACCGAGCACCACTGCACCTTTGGGCGCCCGGCGGATGGCCGCCACCTTCTCGTGGTCCATGCGCCGGTCATCGACGGAAAGGATGTCGGAGCCGGCCAAGCCGGCGTCCTGCACAGCCTTGTACACCGATTCCGCCGTGATGCCGCGGGCCACACCCGCCACGAGCACTGGCCACGGCTCCTGTGACAGGGTGACGACGGGCACGCCGGGACCAAGCTCCCGGCCGGCTGCCCGGCCAAGACGCTCCAAAAGTTCCGCCGGGCTGGCCCAGGCTGCCTCGACGCGTGCCACTACCTTCACAGTACCGTCTCCTAGACGGTAAAGTCCCGCCGCCGACATGGCGGTTCCCGCCTGCACGATCACAATCTCATCGTTGGTTGGAGTCACTGTCGACCCTCCTTTGCCGGTCCGTGGCATCACACCGGCTTACGCCAGGCCGCTACGCGTCGCCGGATCAGATAGATCCCGCCATCGCTCATAAGCTCGGTGACGGTGGCAGCCCGTGCCAGCGCCACTGGCAGCGCCGCCCCCACCGCTGTAAACGCCAACAGGCCCAAAAGGCCACGCAAGAACGCCGGCCCGAGCTGCCCGGCCCCGTGAGCAAGCGGGGTACCGAGCCAGCCGAGCACTCCCCGGCCGGCGGCTACCAGAAACGCTCCCAGCACGGCCCCGCCGAGGGCAGCCACCAGGACTTCCCACACGAACATGGCCGTAATCTGGACGCTCTCTACCCCCACAGTTTTCAGGATCGCGAGCTCCGGGCGACGGTCAAGGAACGACAGGAAAAGCACGGACATGACCCCCAGAGCTGCGAACAGGAAGATCATGGTGACCACCGTGGCGCCGGGAGCGGTGACCTGGGCCCGCAGCCGGTCCCACAGCGTGGACAGGAAGTCGGGTCCCTGCAAGACCACCGGCGGCAGCGATTCAAGCCAGGCCTTGGCGGCGCCGGACCGGACCGCCCCGCTCGCCATGAACCCCAGGACAACATTCCCGCCGTTGGCCGCCGCGTCATTCGTGCTGAGCACGGCATCGAGCAGGCCAATGGGCGGCTGGAAGACGCCCGCCACACTTAAGGTTTGGCTTTGCCCGCTTGCCACGTTGACGATAGTCAGCACGCTGCCTTGCGACACGCCCGCCCGTGCGGCCAAATCCGCAGGCACGAGCACACTGCCCGCCGGTGGCGCCGTCACGCCGAGCCGGCCCCACAGCCCGCTCTGGGCGGTCACACCCAGTACCGGCAGCTCACCCAGGTTTGTGTAGATTTCGCTGTATACCCCGCATTCGAGTGAGGGCACGTCCGCAGCCGCCGTGGTCTCGGCCAAGGATTTCCGCAGGTTGGCCAGCTTTTGCGGCGCCGGCAGGACGGCCACATACGTGCTCCCCAAGCCGGTGTCCGGGAAGGCCGGCGGCCCCTTTACGCCGCCCGTGCCCATATAGAAGGAAAAGAGTACATACCCGGCCAGGGTAACCCCGAGGAGCCCTGCCAACAACAGGTTCTGCAGCCAGAAATGTTGCAGATTTTTCCATGCCAGGAAAAACGTGCTAGCCAAAGCCTCCGCAAAACCCATGCCACGTGCTTTTGGTTGTGGCCTATTCACGCCGCAGCACCTCCACCGGCCTCATGTGCACGGCCCGCAAAGCCGGGAACAATCCGAAGACCAAGGCACAGGCCACTGTCACCCCGACCACCCGGCCGAGATCGGCCAGGGTATTGGTCACGATGCCGGCAAAGGACACCTGGTTTGAGACTAAAGTGGAAATGGCCACAAGACGTACGAAGCCGAAACCGATCACCACGCCCAGAATGGACAGGGTGGCCACCTCGGTTTCGATCATCAGCACCACCTCGGCGGCAGTCGCTCCCAGTGCCCGCAGGATGCCCATCTCCTGCCGCCGCCGGGTCAAAAGCGCCAGCATGTTGGTGGCGGCCAGTAACCCGGCCGTGAGATACACGACGAGCATGATCATGCTGGTCATGTCCACCGGAATCCCGAGCTGCCATTTGGGGGCCGTGGTCGGCCGGTATTCCGGTGGAATCGCGGTGAGGGGCTCCGGCAAGCCGCGGCTGGCGGCTACCGCAATGTGGGCCGGCACCGCCACCACCGTATGGGCGGGCAGCCTGGCCTGCAGGTCCGCGGCGACATCGTTGGCCTGGCTGAGGTCACCCAGGATCACTCCCATCTCCGGGACCGCGGTGACCCGCTGCCCGCCGGACATCTCGTAGTAGATCTGTTGCCAGGTAGAACTCGGGATCATGATCTGCGGTGTGTTCCAATACAGCTGCACCGAGCGGGTGTCGCGTCCCGAACCGTAGGAATACTGCCTGGTGGCCATCGAAATCTGGCCGATGACCTGGAACGTGAAAACTCGGCTGGCCGAGTAGTCGTAGTAGATCTGGCCAGAGGCATCGGTCCTGATCGCAGGCACCCGCACCGCGACAAGGTTGCCGACGGCCGGCAGCGGCAGTCCCTGACGTTCGCGGCCCAAGTCCACCACCGCCACCATCTGGCCCTCGTCAGTGGTATCAAGATAACGGCCTGCGACCACCGTATCCTGGTAGTGGAAGTACACCCGGTCCAGGAAAGGATTCCTCCCCCGCAGGGGGGCCAGGGTGCCGGAGCCGTCATTGTCGCTCAGAAAGCCCGGAAGGATGTAATACGGGTAGACCGCGCGCACATAGCGGCTGGTAGACAGGCGGTCGGCCGTTTCCACAAGCGGCATATAGCCCTGGCCTTCGCCAGGCACGGTCAGAAAACCTTCCTGGTAGAGCTCGGGGTCGAGATCTCCCAGGGCGGAAAGATCGTCGGCCGGCAGGCGGGCATAGGCGAAGTTTGTCGCCAGATCTGACTGGCTGATGGCAAACCGCGGGGCGTACACGGCCACATCCCCGCCCATGAACCCCCGCTGCACAAGGTCGATGTTGGCCGGGTAGCCATGGCTGAGCGACAGGGCCGAGCCCAGCATGAGGCTTGCCACCGCCATGCTGATGATGATGAGAAGGCTTTTTTGGCGGTTCCGCCAGGCATTGCGGATGCCGAGGTCGATAAACAAGCTACCGCCCCCCTCTCACCCGCACGTCCTGTATACGCCCGTCGCCCATGACTACCACGCGGTCAGCAAATTCCTCCAGGCGCGGGTCGTGGGACACCACCACAAAGGTCTGGCCCTGTTCCTGGTTGACCTTGCGGAAAAGGCCGGCCAAAGCCAGACCCGCGTTGCTGTCAAGGTTTCCGGTCGGCTCGTCGGCCAGGACCACCGCCGGCCGCGGTGCCAGGGCCCGGGCCACGGCCACCCGCTGCTGTTCGCCGCCGGAAAGCTGCCCCGGCAGGTGGTTGATGCGATGACCGAGGCCCACGGTTTCCAAGACCGACCGCGCCCGCTCCCTGGCCTGGGCCGGCGACATGCCGGCCAGCCGCAGCGGCAGCACGACATTCTCCAGCGCCGTTAGATGAGGAATTAGGTTGAAAAACTGGAATACAAAGCCGATTTTCTCCCGGCGGAGCTTGGCCAAGCCGTTCTCGCTGAGCCGGCTGTACCGCGTGCCGTCCAGAATGACATCACCCGACATGGGACGGTCAAGGCCGGCCAAAAGGTGCAGAAGCGTCGTTTTGCCGCTCCCGGAAGGTCCCGTGACCAGCACAAACTCGCCGCGGTCAATGGCAAGGCTGACATCGTGCACAGCATAGATCGTTTCTCCCAGGTGGTAGGCGCGGGTTACCGAGACAGCCCGCAGGATCGGCTCTTCCACTAAAGTCCCTCCCCCTCACCGCCGGCAGGACGCCGTCACGAGACTTCTTCTCCCACTGCGAGGTCTGCCACAGCAGTGAAATTCCAGCCCGCCCGTACGCCCCGCTGCCAGGCCATATACCCGGCTACGCCAATCATGGCGGCATTGTCGGTACAAAACTCCGGCGGCGGTGCGTGCAGGCCAATTCCCTCCTGATGCAAGGCCATACCCAGTTGCTTCCGGAGGTGGCGGTTGGCTGCTACTCCGCCTGCCAGCCACACCTGCCGGACACCAAAATGCCTGGCAGCCGCCACCGTCCGGTCTACCAGCATGTCCACCACGGCGGCCTGGAAGCTGGCAGCAATGTCCGCCGGGGACAGGTACGCACCGCCGGCACTGAGCGACTGGTTTTGCGGCGAACCACGGACCAGGTACAGGACGGCCGTCTTCAAGCCGCTGAAAGAGAAATCGAAAGAACCGGGTTCGAGCCGTGCCCGCGGCAAGGCGACCGCGTCTCCCCGGCCGGAAGCTGCCAGCCGCTCGAGGGCGGGTCCTCCCGGGTACGCAAGCCCCAGCACACGGGCCACTTTGTCGAAGGCCTCGCCGGCGGCATCGTCGCGGGTACGGCCGATCTCGGTCAGCCGGCCATCGCCGGACATGAGCACAAGCGATGTGTGCCCGCCGGAAACGACCAGGCACAGGGCCGGGAATTCCGGCTGCCAGCCGCCGAGAAAATTGGCGTAGATGTGACCGGTGATGTGGTTGACCGGCACCACCGGCAGCTTCGCCGCGTATCCAAGAGCTTTGGCATAGGAAACTCCCACCAGCAAAGCTCCGATCAACCCCGGCCCGACTGTGACCGCAATGCATCCGAGATCCGAAAACCGAAGACGGCTTTTCCGCATGGCCTCGTCGACCAGACCAGCCAGGACTCGCAGGTGCTGGCGGGAAGCGAGCTCGGGCACCACGCCGCCGAACTCACGATGGATGGCGGTCTGCGACGAAACTAGGTTCGCCACGACCGTGCTGCCGTCCGCCACCACGGCGCAGGCAGTCTCGTCGCACGAGGTTTCGATCGCCAGGCAAAGGCCACCCGCCGTCATGACTCTGCCCGACCCTCCTGGGCCAGGTTTTTGTCCTCGCCAAGGCCGTTCCGCCACATGATCATGGCGTCTTCGTGCGTATCGGTGTAATAGCCGCGGCGGATGCCCCGGAACGCAAAACCAAGCTTTTTGTACAGGTTTTGCGCCACCACGTTTGACACCCGCACTTCGAGCGTCATCTTGTCCGCTCCGGCTGCATAGGCCCGCCGGATGAGCTCCCGCAGGATGCGTTCGCCGATGCCAAGGTGCCGGTAGTCCGGATGGACGGCAATGTTGGTGACATGGGCCTCGTCCATCAGTACCCACATGCCGGCATATCCGACCACCCGCCCCCCGAGCAGAGCCACGATGTACCTGGCATAGGAGTTATCCAGGATTTCCCGCTGGTAGGCTCCGCGCGACCACGGGGTGGGAAAAGACAAGCGCTCGATTTCCATCACTTCGTCCAGATGCTCGGTCCCCATGGGCACCAAAGCCAGATCTTCGAGGTTTGGCTTTTCGGGCTGTGCACTCAATCAGGGCACCTTCTTCGCACGTTCATGCCCGGACGGGCTTTCCGGGACGTTGTTGCGATGAGGCGGCGCGTATTCTTTGGCGTATACCGGCTGCACCTGCCAGGGCTCGCCGCCTTCACCGCGGCGCATCGACGCCTCGCCCAGAATAGCCACCATGCCCGCCCGCGGCAGCCGGTCCGCGGCTATCACCCACCCGGGAAAAGCCCCGGATCGACCGTCTTGCCGCGGCATCAAAAGCTCCCGGTGCTGGTCCACACCCGGACCGGTGACTAAAAGAGGCGGCTCACCGGCAAAACTGGCCAGCACGGGCAGAAAATCGTCTATGGCCAGCATGGCCGGTCCCCACACACACGCTGCCGCCACTTGCGGCCATGCCGTCACCGTCACCAGTGCCGCCGTAACGGTGCGGTTGCGGGCCGGTAAAAGTACACAGGCCCGGCCCCCGCCGGGACAGGCCTGGGCCGCCAGCACCGCGAGGCTTTGCACACCCGCCACGGGTTTTTGCCAGGCGGCCGCCAGCCCCTGGGCCGTGGCAATTCCCACCCGGATGCCGGTGTAAGTCCCCGGTCCGATGTCAACCGCCAGGGCGTCCAGGTCTTCACCCCGCACCCCGGCGAGCTTGAGCACTTCGTCGACGAGCGGGATGACAAGCTCGCTTTGCGACTGCGGCTGCCGCAGGTTGACCTCCGCCAGGAGGCTGCCATCCTGGGCCAAAGCCACTCCCACCATGCCGGCCCCGCCTTCCAGCCCGAGCACTAGCATGGTGCCACCGCCTGACAGGGACCGGCCGCCGCCAAGACCAATTCCCCGATCCGTCCCCAACGCTCGGCCGGCCCGCTCGCCACGAGTTGCCGGGCCTCCGGCCGCCCGGGAACATACTGGATGTCAATCCACAGGGCATCCGCGGGCAAGGCATCACGGATGCGGTCTGCCCATTCCACCACTGCCGGTGCCTGGCCGCTCACGGCTTCGTCGCCGCCGATGTCGAAGAACGCTCCTATGCCGTCCAAACGGTAGGCGTCGATGTGATAACAAACGCCGTGCGGGAGACGGTAGCGGTTGATGATCGTGAATGTGGGGCTCGCGGCCGGTCGCTCAAGACCGAGCCCGCTCAGGATTCCCTGGGCCAGGGTGGTCTTTCCGGCCCCAAGCGGCCCGGTGAGGGCCACAATCCCGCCCGGCCGGAGAAAAGCCGCCAGGGCTTGGCCAAATGCAAAAGTCTTTTGGGCACTGTCGGTGGTAACCGTACATAGGACGCTCAACCGGAACCTTCCCTTCATGGCTGCCTACTTACTATTCTTTCTGTTTGTGTGCGTTCCTTCGCCTCCCGCCGGCAGGAACGCGGCCGCAGGCTGTGGAAACTCAGTGTATACAAACAAATACTACAACAACGGCTTTGGGACCGTTCTGCTGGACAGGTGATGTGCATGACCACGCATGCCCCTCGCATTGCAATCTTGGGCGAAAAAGTCCCCGCCCATCCGGAGCCCATGCTGCAGGCCATCAAAGAAGTATGTCCGGACTGCCAGATCGAGCTTGCGGCTTGCACGGCCGAAGACACCGCCCGGCCCGAAGTCGGCGCCGCCGAGGTGGTCTATCTTTTGCCCGTACCCCGCCTCGACGTCTCCCTCTTGGCCAGGATGCCCAACCTGCGCTGGATCCACACCGGCATGGCGGGCGTGGAAAACCTGCTGGAGGCCGGGATCGGAACGCTTCCAGTGGTCCTGACCAATGGCGCCGGCGTACATGCACCACCGATCGCTGAACACGTCATCGCCATGGTCATGGCCTTCGCCCGCCGGTTGCCCGCGCTTTACCAGCAGCAGGAACGCCACCAGTGGCAATGGCTGCCGGCCGACGAAGTGGCCGGGCAAACGATGGGCATCCTGGGCTTCGGTGGCATCGGCCGGGAAGTGGCCCACAAGGCGCGGGCTTTGGGCATGCGCGTGCTCGCGTTCCGCCGCCGCGGCACCCCGGGACCAGACGGTGATGCCGACTATGTATATTGCGGCGACGATCCCTCTCCGGTGATCAGGGAGGCCGACTTCCTGGTCATGGCCTTGCCATTAACGCCTGCCACCCAAGGCTTTTTGCACCGCGAGCGTTTTGCGCTCATGAAACCCACGGCCTATTTCATCAACATTGGGCGCGGCGGCACGGTGGTGGAAGCCGATCTCGTGGAAGCACTCCGGCAGCACACCATCGCCGGCGCTGGCTTGGATGTTTTCGTGGAGGAACCACTGCCAGCCGATCACCCGCTGTGGGAGCTGCCAAACGTGCTCATCAGCCCGCACATGTCCGCCTCGACTCCGCACAGCCAGAAACGAAACCTGGATCTTTTCTTGCGCAATCTCCAGCGTTACATCCAGGGCGAGCCGCTCCTGAACGTGGTGGATGTGCAGGCAGGATACTAGCCTGGTGTAGACGACAAAGAAGCGGGACGACGTCCGAGCCTGGCGGCCACGGCCTGGAAGTCCTCCCAGACCGGCCGCTTTTTCGCCGGATCGCGGAGCAGGGCAGCCGGGTGGAAAGTGGGCATTAAGGCGATCCCGCGGTACTCCAGCCATTTTCCCCGCAGCCGCGTGATCCTGGCGTTCGTCCCCAGCAGGGCCTGCAGCGAGGTCGCCCCCAGGCTGACGATCACTTCCGGGTGTATGAGTTCGATTTTGCGGGCCAAGAAAGGAAAACACGCCTCCACCTCGGCGGGGGCCGGCACCCGGTTGTCGGGTGGGCGGCACATGACCACGTTCGTGATGTAGACCTCTTCTCTCTCAAAACCAGCTGCCGAGAGAATGCGGTTCAAAAGCTGGCCGGCCGGGCCCACAAATGGCCGCCCGAGCTCGTCTTCGACGGCCCCGGGCCCCTCCCCGATCAGCATGAGCTTGGCGGCCGGACCGCCCTCGCCAAACACCACACCGCGGCAGCCGTCCCGCAGGGGACACGCCCGGCAGTTTTGCGCCAGCACACGCAGCTCGTCCAGTGAACCCACCGCCGCAAAACGGGCAGCGGGCCTCCCGGCCGGCGACGGCACCGTGGACGGTGACTTTTTGCCTGGTGGCTCACGTATAAAATCGGCCCAGGCGGGTTTGGGAGAGGCGGTGTCAGCAATGGGGCCCGTGGTCATGCCGAAAAGCTCCAGCTGCACCACCGCCGGGCCGCCGGCAGCGGCATCGGAGGTGAGAGAAGGCTCCGTTTGTGGGCTACTCTCTTCGAAAAAGGGAAAGGTTTGCTCGTGCACATCTGCGGGTGCGTTGTCGTGCAAATCCCCTCACCCCGCCTGGTCATCGCCCGCGATCTGGGCGAGCCCCGCCTCCAGCCGCTCGCGCATTCTTTCTTCCTGCTCGCGGATGAGCTCGGGAAAACGCGACACCTGTTCGAGGTTTTTGGCTAGCCCTCTGGTGTAAAGGTCCCCCAGCCGGGGATCGAGGCCAGCCAGCGACGCTTCCAGCTGGTGCCCCACCGCTGCGGCGGCTTCGCACCGCGGATGGCACGGCACAAAGCCTGCCACGAAAAAGGCGTAGGGGTCGGGTTCTTGGCCGGCTGCCCGCAGAGCGGCAATCTGGCGGGCCGAACGGATCTCAAGCGGGGCCACGTTGGATGCTCGCTCGCTGGCCGCGGCTTCCACACAGCAGCGCGGGTAACCCAGTACCGTACCCGCCATGCTTACGAAATCCTGCATAAAATCCTCCGGAAATGGGGTGAAGGTGTTCACCCCGTTCTGCCGGATCACCCCGTGGTGGCGCCGGATCTCCCGTCGGCGGCTGGCAAGGGCTTGCAGCCGGGGAAGCACGGCCGGATCCTGGTAAAAGTAGAGTTCCCGGATTGTCGGCCGCACGTCCATCTCGTACGTGTCAAGCCCGAGTCGCCGTGCCCAGCGGAACAACGCAAGGTAGGAGTCGAACCCGGACAGCTCGTCCTGGAAAACCTCAGACAGGATACGCATCTTGAACGCCACCGGGCTCGTGATGGCACGCAACCCGGCATCCCGCAGCCGCCGCCCAAGGCTCGCCGGCCAGGGGACCGCCGGGTCGGTGCCCACGTAATACCGCTGCGAAAAGCGCTGGTCCACCAGCCGCCCAAGGTCTTGTCCGTCCGGCAGGTCGGCCGGGATCATCAGTACGGCCGCCGGGCGGACCCCCAGGGCGACAGGAAAAAGAGCGTCCAGCTTGACGCGCTCGAGGACGAGGCGGTCATTCAAAAGCTGCATCACCGTCTGCCGGTCAGTCTCACGCCCCGCCACGTCCTCGCCCCCGTCAGGCTTGATACGCGATCTCGCCATTAATGATGGTGTACAGCACCCGCGACCTGGTGTCGAACGGGTGCCCGTCCCAGATTACTACGTCCGCGTCCTTGCCCGGTTCGAGCGAACCGACGCGATCTTCGACCCCGCACACTGCGGCCGGGTTGATGGTAATGGCCCGCAGGGCTTCTTCCTCGCTGAGGCCCTCACGCACCGCCACGCCCGCCGCCAGCGGCAACAGCTGGATCGGCATGACTGGGTGGTCGGTAATAAGGCTCACCTTGACGCCCGCCTTTGCGAGCACGGCAGGCGTCTTGAACGAGCGCTCCCGCAGCTCCACCTTGCGCCGCGTGGAGAACGAGGGCCCCACGTTTACAGGCACATGCTCGGCCGCCAGGATGCCAGCGATGAGATGTCCTTCCGTACCGTGTTCGATGGTGATTTTGATTCCAAATTCCTTGGCGATCCGCAGGGCCGTGAGGATGTCATCGGCCCGGTGGGCATGGGTGCGGAGCGGCAACTCGCCGCGGAGCACCAACGCGATCGCCTCCATCTTGAGGTCGCGGTCCGGGGCCTTGTCGGGGTCGTCCTTGTACCGGGCCTGCTTTGCCATGTAGGTCTGGGCCTTGAGCAGTGCCTCACGCAACACCCCGGCCACGCCCATGCGCGTCGTAGGCACGGTCTTCCGCTCCGTGTAGACCCGCTTGGGGTTTTCGCCAAAGGCCGCCTTCAGACCGGAGGGGTTTTTGACCACCATGGCGTCGGCCGTGGTGCCAGCGGTTTTCACCGTGAACCCGAGCCCACCGATCACGTTGGCGCTGCCCGGTGTCACCCACACGGTGGTGATGCCGCCTGCGACCGCGTCCCGCAGACCCTGATCGGCAGGGTTGAATCCGTCGATGGCACGCAGGTGCGGGGTCACCGGATCGGTGGCTTCGTTGCCGTCGCTGCCTTCCCAGCCGACCCCTTCCTCGTGCACCCCCAGGTGGGTGTGGGCATCAACAAATCCCGGCAGCACATACTTGCCAGCGGCATCAATCACCTGGGCACCGGCGGGAATGCTCACGTCCCGGCCCACCGCCAGGATCTTGCCCCGGTCCACGAGCACGACCCCGTCCTCGATGGGCGCGCTGGTCACGGGGAACACCCGACCGTTCACAATCGCCAGCATGTCTGCCCCCCCAATCAGCTTTCGATAATCTCCACGTTGGCGCGCGGGATGGTCACTACCCGGCCGTCCTGCAGACGAGCGTGCAATATACGCACTTTGGCTTCCGTCTCGATGACCTGGAGCTCCGGCGGCAGGTCGACCACTTCCGCCAGAAGCCCAAAATACGGCTCACGGATGATGCGCACCGGCATCCCGGGAGCCAGTCCCTCCTGCAGGTTCTGTTGTGCCACGAGCCCAGACGGCTTGTGCCCGGGCACGATCACCTCCGGCCGCATCACACCGGCCCGGATCTGTGTCGCACCGTTGATCGAGCATTCCTCGCCGGCCAGCTGCCGGAACAGGTCGAACGTCCGTTGGGCCATGCGGATACGCCCGAAGCCCTCGGTAATCATCAGGGTAAGCGGGACGTCCTCGTGGCCGGTAATTGCCACGCCGATATCGTGACCGAGGAATTCCACCAAGTCGGTGTCGATGATCCCGCCCGCCACGAGAGCACTCGCACCCACCTGGGCCGCCTTCTTGATCGCGGCACCGGTCATGAGGGATCCGCCGACGACCACCTTACCCTTGTGCTGCGGCCCGATGGCCGGGGCATCGAGGATGTCGTCTGGGGACGAGACCGCCACATCGATGATGCCGCGGCGCTCGCCACCGACGCCGAAGATGCCCTGGATGAAGGCCCCGGTCGTCTCGATGATCGCACCCTCGCGCGGGATGACGTCGACCACCTTACCTTTGATGTAGGCCGTAACCTCCACCGGGATCGGGGGCTCCCGCAGCACGGCCTGGCCGGTCACGGTACTCACCATCTCGATGGTGCCGTCAATGGGAGACGTCACCTCTTTTTTAAACAGTCCAAAAAGACCCGACGTACGGGCGATGACCTCGCCCTTTTTGACCGGGTCGCCAGGCTTTTTGAGTAGATAATGCACGACGTCCTGCGGCTCGCCCACCCCGAGCAGGGCCGCCAAGTTGACGGTTTGGGGATTGCCGGGAAGACTGGCCCGGGCCACCACGTCGTCCGGCCGGACCTCCTGACCCGGCTGCACCAGCACCTCGCCCAAAATCGGCAGGCGGCGAGTCTTGCGGACCGTTGCCTGTTCTGTAACCTTCAAACCGGGGGTATATGCGTTGGCCACCTGAACCTGTCGCCTCCTAAGCCTTGGCCAGCTGGTCGAGATATTCCGCCGGGTATACGTCCAGGGCCCGCAACCACTCGATCAGCTTGCGGTTCCGCTCTTTGGTATCATCCGGAAGCACAAACGGCTGCCGGCCGCGGGCGTCGATGATAAAGCCCACCACACCGCCTTCGATGGTGCGTTTCACAGTGCGGCCGCGTCCGCCGCCGACGTCAAGGCCCTGGTGCGGCTTGGCCTCGACCTCAGCCGTGGTACCCTCCGGCAACGGCAGAAGAGCCATGGAACCGAACGGGACAGTCACCGTCACCGGCTTTCCTTGCGAGGGGGTCATCGTCACCGTGACGGCGTCCTGGCCATCGCGGCCCGGTCCCACCGGTGCCAGGGCCTCGCCCAGGCGGATGAGGCAGTCGCGGTCGAACACCTGGGTGGCCGCTTCCGGGTGCACCGTGGACAGCACGCCGAGCTGGGGCATCATGAAGATGCTGTCCACCGTAAGCCGCGTGAACCCTTCCGGCACAAAGGCATCAAGCATCATGAGGGCGGACTGCACCCGCCGGGGAGCGTGCGAAAGCACACCGCCAGAGCCCACCAGCATCCCGAGCTCCATCAGATCGACGAGGGTACCCGCCGACACCTGCTGGTCCGCAAACGTACGGGACACGTCGATCGTGCGCTGCACCCCGCGCAGCCCCACCGCCAGGCTCTTGTGGTGCTCGAACGCAAGCCGCAGGGCCTCGCGGGCCAAAGCCTGCTCGATGATCAATTCCTCCATGGTCTGGGGGATGGTGGTGGGACGGATCATCTTGTTCCGGATGCGGTTCCGCAGATCCGCCTCGTCGATGTCGAACGGTATCCACCGCCTGATGTTCGCCACCCCGGCCTCCAGGAGCACGTTGCAGATGCTGTAGGACATGCCAAGGTTGGCTGACACGGTGCGGTTGAAGAATTCGTGGTTGGCGCCGAAAACCGAGAACACGTCGGTGGTCGCCCCGCCGATGTCCACCCCCACCAGGCTGAGGTCGAAGGTGCGGGCGGCCTGCTGCATTAGAAGACCTACCGCACCGGGCGTCGGCATGATGGGCACCGGCGTCCACTTCATGAGTTTGTTGTAACCGGGCGCCTGAGCCATAACGTGCTCCATGAACAGGCGGTGGATCTCCTCCCGGGCTGGCCCGAGGTTCTCCTTCTCCAGCACCGGCCGGATGTTGTCCACCACCCGCAGGTCGGTCTTCTCACCGAGGATCTTTTCCATGTGGCTGCGGGCGTCGGCGTTGCCCGCATAGATGATAGGCAGCTTGAACCCAATACCAAGACGGGGCTTGGGCTCGGCCGCCGCGATTAGTTCGGCGATCTGCACCACGTGCGTGATGGTACCGCCGTCGATACCACCGGACAAAAGGATCATGTCCGGCCGCAAATGGCGGATGCGCTGGATCTTTTCGAATGGCTTCCGGCCGTCGTCGATGGAGATGGTGTCCATGACGATGGCACCGGCGCCGAGGGCGGCCCGCTCGGCCGATTCGGCGGTCATGATCTTGATCACGCCCGCCACCATCATCTGCAGCCCGCCGCCAGCAGAACTGGTCGACAGGTAGATGTCCACGCCGCTGCCATCCGGCTGGCGCGGTGTAATCACACCGTTCTCGTCCAGAAGCCGCCGGCCAGTGAGTTCCTCCACCTCGCGGATAGCATTGCGAGCACCCATGGTGACGTCCTCGAACGGGGCCTCCACCGTGGTGGGGGCTTCGCCCCGCACCACCAGGCGGTATTCGCCGTTAACCTTTTCGATGAGAATAGCCTTGGTGGTGGTGCTGCCGCAGTCAGTCGCGAGGACGGAGTTGATCTCCCGGTCCAATTTGTATGTCTTTACTGTCTCCTCCGGCAAAGGCTAATTACCTCCTCAAAAACACGACCTACCGCCGGCGCCAGAACGCCCACCATGGCCCGCGCGACGGTGTCTTGGCACCATCGGCCAGCTCTTCCACCAGCTGGGCCTGCTGACGTTCCAGGCGTTCTTTCTCGTCCCGCTCGGCGGTCAGGATCTCCATGCGTTCGAGAAGACGGTCGAGGTTTTGCTTGTCTTCCAGAATGAAGCCGACTTCATCCAGGAGGTCGTTCCCCAGGAGGGCCCCGGCGAACGGAGCAAAATAGTGGGCACCCTGTCCAGCAATGTTGGCGATGGGCTTGTGCATCTCCACAAACATCATCATAGGCACTTCCAGATGCCGCTTGACGACTTCTTCTGCCACGCGGTTGATGATGTAGTCACGCCGCTCCGGGGAAACCTCAAAAATCATACGACAACACCTCCGAATGCCGGCCTAGAAGACCTCCACGTTCGGCCGCGGCACCACGACCCGTTCCCCGCTGTCGAGCTCGAGCTCCACCACCGGCACCTCCGCCTCGGTCTCGATGCGCTGCGGCAGACGCGGCAGGCCGATGACCGTGCCATGTGCCCCAAAATACGGTTCGTTGATCACACGCACCCGCTGCCCAAGAGCCAGTTCCTCGTCGATGACCCGCGCTTCGCTCACCGGCCCGTCGTAATCCGGGAAGGACGCGATGATCTCGGGCCGGATGGCACCCGCCCGGATCTGCGTGGCCCCGTTGATGGACACCGGGTAGCCGTCGAGAAATTTCAGGGCGTTGAAGGCGTCGGCATGCATGTCCAGCTTACCGAAGCCTTCCATGAGGATTACCGTGATGGGGATGTCCTCCTGGCCGGTAATGCCGACCCCGAGACGCACCCCAAGGGACTTCACCAGGTTCAGGTACGAGGCTGTGCCAGTGATGACGCCTTTCACACCCACCTCCAGGGCCTTGCTCAGGGCCTCGTTGGTGGCAAAAGAACCGCCCACGATCACCTTGCCCGCCAGCGACTGGTCAATCATGCTGGCCTCCAGTACGTCGTCGGGTGACGAGACCAGTACCTTGAGTTCGCCATGGGTCTCCCGCCCAAGGCCGAAAATACCTGTAATGCGAATGCCTTTGGTCTCCACCACCACGCCGCGCTCGGGGATGACCTCGGAGACGTAGCCATCGAGGTAGGCCTTGGCGACCACTTCCTTGAACGGCCGGGAAATGGTGACGTAGCCAGTCTTTTCGTCGATCTCCGTGACGACACCGGTGATCGGGGCGAGGCAGGTCTTGGTCATGAAGGCCTGCATTTCGCCTTTTTTGGCCAGCATGGCGCCTTTTTTGACCTCCTGCCCGACCTTGACCAGCATGTTCTTCGGCACATCCCGCGGGCTGCAGCCGAGCTCGAAGGCCACGTCTACCTTGACCGGCGGCTCCTCCTTGCCAAACACCTCGCGGATGGTCACCCGTCCGGAACGGGCCGAGATCTCTTCGATGATGCCATCGGTAGGCGACGTATACTCCTTCCGCCCGTATAGGCCTTTCTCGCTGGACCGGGCGATGACTTCCTTGGTTTTGACCGTGTCGCCAACTTTTTTGAGCATGGCCGACGGCAAGTCCTGCGGTTCGATACCGATCATGCGGGCTACCGGCAGTACCCACGGGATGCCCGGGCGAAGGTTGATGCGGGCCACCACCGTGTCGGGGCTGACCCGGTCCCCAACCTTGGCCAGCACCTCGCCCGGTAAGGGCAGCCGCCGTGTCTTGCGTATATAGGTGATGGGATATCTAGCGTTTGAGTAGCCGGTTAAAGAGACCGCCACGTTCCTGCCCCCCGTTCCGCTCAGACTTGGACGCCGCCGGCGCCGGTTTGGCGGCGTACTGGTTGATGTACTTCTGCACTACGTCGTCGGGGTAGGCTTCCATGGCATGAATCCACTGGGCTACCCGCTCGACCCGCTTGGCCTCATCCGTGGGGATTTCAATCGGCCGGCCACGGCCGTCGATGATGATGCCAACGAGCCCGCCGTGCAACTCAACGTCCACTTTCTTGCCCTTGCCGGCCCCCATGTCAAACGCCCCGTCCGGCGTGACGGTCGCGTGGGCGGTTTCGCCTACGCCGAGCGGCAGCCGCACGATCTCGCCGTAGCGGACAGTAACGTCCTCACTGGTGCCGTTTGCTCTGCTCACATGGACAGTGGCAACCGGCCGTCCCTCCTTGCTCCGGCCAGCCGGGGCGATGAGGGTGCCCAGCCGCACCAGGCAGTCCTTGTCGAAAACCTCCGCCGCGATGTCCGGATACACAGAGCCAAGCACACCGAGGTGCGGCATCATGAAAATGCTGTCTACGGTAAGTTCGGTGACGCCCTGCGGCTGGAAGGAGTCCATGAGCATCAGGGCGGCCTGCGACCGGCGCGGCGCGTGGGACAATACACCGCCGGAGCCCACCAGCATGTGGAGTTTCATCATGTCGATGACCTCGACACCCTTGGAAGAGGCGAAAAGCTCCGTCCGCGTGCGCATGGCCATGGAGTCTTCGGTCTTCTCGACCTTGCGGGCCAGGCTCTTGTGATGTTCGAACGAAAGCCGCAGGGCCTCGCGAGCCAGGGCCTGCTCCAGCATAAGGTGGTACCACGTCTGCGGAATAGTTGTAGGCCGGACCATTTTGTTGCTGATCCAGTTGGAGAAGCTCTCTTCGTCGATGCCAAACGGCACCCAACGCCGTATGTTCTCGAACCCGGCCTCTTCCAAAACGTTTGTAATGCTATAACTCATGCCCAGGTTGGCAGATACCGTACGTGTAAACGTGCCGCCAAAATCGGAGAAAACGTCCGTGGTGGCCCCGCCAATGTCCACGCCTATAATGTTGATGCCATACTGTTTGGCCATCAGGGCGATCAGGCTGCCGACTGCTCCCGGCGTGGGCATGATCTGCGTGTCCACCCACTCCATGAGCTCGTGGTAGCCGGGTGCCTGGGCCATAACGTGGTTCATAAAAATGTCGTGAATCGCCTGCCGGGCAGGGCCAAGATTCTCTACGTCATGCGATGGCCGCAGGTTGTCCACCACATGTACCGCAAATTGCTTGGAAGCCATATCCTGGATCATGTCCGCCGCGTCTTTGTTGCCGGCGTAGATAAACGGAAGCTTGTAGGTCATGCCGAACCGCGGCTGCGGGTTGGCCTCCATGACCGTCTCGGTAAGGGCGGCCAGATACGTCACCGACCCGCCGTCCACGCCGCCCGAAATCAAGACGATATCCGGCCGCAGCTCAGAAATACGGGTGATCTGCTCGGACGTGGACCGGCCGTCATCCACGGCAATCACGTCGAGTACCACCGCCCCGGCGCCCAACGCCGCCCGGTGGGCACTCGTGGCACTAATGGCGGAAACGAGCCCGCCCACCATCATCTGTAGGCCGCCGCCCGCGGAACTGGTCGACACGTACATGTCCACGCCGCGGTTGCCTTGCTTGGGCCTGATCAGATGGCCGCTCTCATCGAGCAACGGCCGCTCGATAAGCTCGGAAACACGCCGAACGGCCTTCCGCACCCCAATCATGACGTTGTCCCACGGGGCCTCTACGGTCGTTGGCATCTCGCCACGGGTGATCAGACGATACTCGTCACCGCGTTTCTCGATGAGAATCGCCTTGGTGGTGGTGCTGCCGACATCCGTGGCCAGTATGGACTCCGGCTTTGGCTTCTCAGCAGATACGGCCACAAGACCTCCTCCTTTGCACGACCCGAGGAGACCCTGGATGAACTCACATCCTGGCAATTATCCGTACGGGCCGCAAATGTATCTTAATTTTATTAGATCATGCACCCTACTTTTCCTGGCGCCGGTCACAGCCAATAATTACAACCGTCAAAACGGCTGCTCCGGAAAACTACAAGCAGGGACCCGCCCCGGGAGCGGGCCCCTGCCGTTTCTCCCTCGCGAAACTGCACCCGGTTATGCGTTCACTTGATCAGATGCAAGAACCCGAGTACATACCGGGCACGGTCGATGAACAGGTTGTAGCGGTACAGCACCGTGTTTCCGAACGCGGCACCCAGGCCGACCATGATGAAGTAACGACCCACAAGGGCACCGTACTTCACCACCGCATTCTCCCGGTTCACGGTGAAGAAGAAGTACATGAGACCCGTCACGACGGCCAGCCACAACACGATGTTGTTGAAGCTGTTAAGTTTGACGAACGTCTGAGCAATCCACGTCAGCATCGGGGCAAAGCTGAACGCCAGGCCGTACCCAGCACCGTAGCCTACCCAGAACGACATCGGGTAACGTGCCAGCCAGGCGACCGACGGGAAGTACCGCAGGTACATCATCAGCCCCAGGATGACCGGCACGATGTACAGCCAGTTGTGCTTGGTCAGAATGTCGTCCATGATCGTAGGCTTGACATAGGAGTAGAAGTAGTAGCCTATCGACCATGCCGTGGCCAGGCCGATGTAGATGTGCTCAGCAACACGCCAGATGGGGTTCTCCTTGTAGAGGTAGGTCCACACCGCGATGGTGAAGAGAACGCCTACGAAGGTGCCCCAGTCAAAACCCTGCATTGTTTTTCACCTCCTTACATTGGGCCTGGCACACTAAGCCTTCTTACCACGGGTTGCGAAGTAACCGATGTTGCCCAGAATAACGAGCAACGTCACGAACAAGGCACCCAAGGACAGCGGGTCCTGGGAGGCCAGAGCCTGGCCCGGAACGCCGACCAGCTTCTCATACTGAGCCGCCCCTGCGGAACCGGGGATCATAGCCACGATCTGGCCGGCCTGCAGGTAGTTCTTGTTCTCCTGCACGGACATCTGAATCGTGCCGTCCAGAAGCGGCAGGTGCAACGGCTCGTACACGATCGGGATGTAGGCATCGGGCAGACCCGGCGTACCGGCGTCGAACACAATGGCCAGCTTGAAGTAATCAGGCGTCAGGGCCTTCACCGACTGCATAATCGGGAACGAAGATAGCGGCTGACCCGTGTGATCCACACCAGCGCAGGCGGCGTTCAGGTCCTGGGTGGCCTGGTGCAAGAACGTGGCATTGCCCGGCCGCCACCCGAGGTTGATCCAGTCGACCCCGTACTGCTTGCCGTACTTCTGTGCAATGTTCTCGATGTACGGCTGCACGAGCTCCGTGCCGTACTGCCACATGCCGCTGACCACGATCTTGTCGTTATTCTTGAACAGCTGGTTGGCCACGGCGAGCACCATGGGCAGAAGCTCGCCTTTGGACGACTGGTTGAACTCGATGCCGAGCCACACAACCGAGCCGGCTGGCAGACCCTGGACGTAGTCATAGGCCTTTTGGGCATCAGGCCCAATTACGATCGGCAGCCCGATGGGATGGATCAGAATACCAAAGACGATTACAAAGACAACCAGGAACAGCCACCGGCGGTCAATATTCATAAGAGCTTCCATGCGTTTGCACCTCCTTCCCGCCAGGTGTCAACCAAGCGAGCGAACATTGTTATTGCGCGCCGCCCAGGTGGGCACGCTCAAGACCAAGCGTAATCCGCAGAGCGGTAGCCATGGCACCGAGCGAACCGGCAATGCTGAAGGCCCGGTACGTGCCAGCGTTCGCGTAGTTCAGAAGCCACTGGGCAAGCGAGCTGATCTTATCGGTGAATAGCACCGCACCGATCGGCGCCACACCCAGCATCACGACGATGGCCGTCACCAGGAGCACCGTGGCTTCCACGGTCCGGGCCCGGAAGGCACGGTACGAGGCGGACGTGATGTAGAAGGCCAGCAAGGCGAACACCGTCGAGTCGAGCGGCGTCAGCACGTTATTGTAAATCCAGCTGGCCTGCGGCCCGTCCGTCGTCTGGATCAAGCCCAGGATGGCGTAGCCGTACATCGCGATGAGCAGGATCAGGCTGTACACCCAGTTCTCCTTGCGCCGCCGGATGGCGTTGATGTGGATGATGCTAAGGTTGATCACGCCGATCAGGGCAGCGAAGGCAAAACTGCGGTTGAACCAGTTGTCGAGGAGGTCCATCACGCCCCAGTGGTGGCCGAGCCAGAAGAAGTTACCGAACACGGCCGCCAGTGCAGAAAGGGCGGTGATGATCATGGGCACTTCCTTACGCATATATGGACACCTCCTTTGCTCCGGGATTGTGCCCGAGTAAAGCTACTTCTTGAGAATGCCACCCAGCCAGTTCTTCTGCTGGAAGAAGGAAAGGATGGTGCCGACGATGATCAGAGCGAACACGATGATACGTGCCCAGTCCTCGGCCACCACAGTGCCCAGCATGACGGGCTCCTTGGAAAGGTAGGCCGACGCAGCGTAGATCTCCTCGGCGATGAGGGCGTAGTCAGCCGTCGCCACGAAGAACGGCAGCTGGGCGTTGTTCGCCGTACCGGCCACCTGGATCATGCCCTGGTTGACACCGGCCTCCATGAAGAGCAGGGCCTCGGCCCAGAACGCCCCGATGCAGATGTTGGCAGCCGGTTTCTCACGCTGGAAGATACCAAGGACGCCAGAAGCGTAACCGAACTGCCAGTCAGACAGGAACCGAACGTCTTCTGCGTTGAACGCGTCCGGACGACCAGCCTCCAGGTAGGCCTGGCGAATGACTTCCTCGGCGACGCCGTAAGTAGTGATGTCGGCGTTGGTCTGGATGAGCCGCGTGTCATACTTGGCGCACAGTTTGGCCACGTGGCCGAGAATGCCAAAGGACGCGATGGTCTGGGTGGAGCTCACAGCCGAGATACCTGGCGAGTAGTGCACCGGACGGCCCATTTCGGTAGCACGGCCGATGGCCTCGTCAAAGGCATCCAGGCCGGGCAGCTTGCGGACCTCCGGGATCTTCAGACCCGAACGGGCACGAGCAATGAGGTACCATACCATCAGCGCGAAGAGAACCGTGGCTACGAACGCTGCCACCGTGGCGTCTGCCCAGAAGATTCCCAGTACGGGTGCCGGCTCGTCTGCGGCAAGAAGCAAACCTAGCATGTGCTTTTTCACCTCCTTGCTCAGGTTTAATTGCCATTTCCGCCCGCCGGACGGAGCTTCCCGGGAGCTCATCCGGCCGGTGGAAAATTGATATCCGGCTGACAAGGTGCTTTGGAAAACGGGTATTCTGCGAAGCCGCCAAAAATCCTTCTGGCTGGTCTAAAGTTCGGTAGATGACAAGCAGGAATGTTTTGCCGTCGCACGGCTATTTGCGGCGGCGGGAAAGTTCGGACGCCGGAATCTCCACCGGCACGTGCTGGCGCACGATCTCCACGGCCTCGTTTTGTGTCTCTCCCCAGAACAGGAACGCGCCCCTGATGAGTGCCCCCCGCAAGTTGGCAGGGCTGAAGGAAAGCTGCAGACCGTCGGGGTAAACGGTGAACGACTTTACGCGTGTCCATGGGATGAAGTCGCGGTGGATGAGGCTTTGGACCACGACACCCCGGTCTGTGAGTGTGTAGGTGTAGGGGAGAAAATAACCCCCGAGGGTGACGAAAAAGAACAAGGCAGCGCCAACCAGCCACATGACCGATCTGGTCGTCCAAAGCACGAGCAAGAGCACAAGGCCAAGGCCCCAAAGAAGATAGGTGGTCGTCTCCACGCGGGCCGCCAGATGGTGGTAGCTCCATGCATACAGCGGCTGGCCGTAGCGAGGCAGAAGTCCGAACGGACCGCCAGCTTTGGTGCCAGGGCGTGTGTCAGACTTTCGCATGTGCACCACCCCAATCCGATAAGCCCCAGCTTTCCAGCTGCGGCAGGAAATCGTGCGCCGTGAGATCTAGGTGAATAGGTGTCACCGAAATGAGGTTGTCCCGCAGGGCCTGCACATCCGTGCCAGGGGCTTCGCGCTCGTCGAGGGCATGGCCGGTGAGCCAGTAGTAGGTGCGGCCGCGTGGGTCCTGCCTCTTGACGTACGTGTCTTCCCAGCGGTGGACTCCCAGCCGGGTGACGGCGACACCGGCCATTTCCTCCGCCGGCATGGCCGGTACGTTGACGTTGAGCAGGGTGCCGGCTGGCAGGCCCCGGGCCAGCACCTCCCCGGCCAGGTAGGCGGCAAAGCGGGCGGCGGCCGTGTAGTCGGGGCTCTCAAGTGCCCCCAGGCTTACAGCGATGGCCGGCACACCCAAGATCGCCGCCTCGATGGCACCAGAGACCGTGCCGGAATAAAAGATGTCGGTGCCGAGATTGGGACCGCGATTGACGCCTGCTACCACGAGATCGATCTTTCGCGGAGACAGCATACGCACGGCCAACTTCACGCAGTCCACCGGCGTGCCGGTGACGGCCACCCCCGGCACATCGCTGTGGGGGAAACTCACGTCGTCGACGTGCAGCGGCACCAGCCACGTGAGCGAATGCCCGCAGGCACTGCGCTCGCTGTCCGGCGCCACCACGACGATTTTCTGCCCGGAAAGCGGGCCTTGTGCCGTCTTGGTAGCGGCCGCGAATGCCTCGCGCAGGGCCGCGAGACCGTCGGCGTTGATGCCGTCGTCGTTCGTGAGCATGATCATGGTCAGCCAGACTGCCCCGCCAGGGTGACCATGGCCCGGAAGGCACCGAAGGCCACCAGGTAATCTTCGTGTGTAAAGGAAACCGTGACCGGCGATGGGCGTTCGGCACTGGGAATGGCGGCCGCCAGGTCTGCCATGCCCGCGTGCGTGAAGGTCACCGCGAACGTGACCGGAGACGGCACCCGATAAGGCGGTACCCGGCCCGCCTGCTCCACGGCCAGTTTGGCGGCGGCCCGGATGCGGGCATGGGCCTCGGCGAGCGGCAGGTTCCAGGCGGCGTAACGGCCCTGCGGCTTTTTGACCTCCACCGCTTGCAGCTGCGGACCCAAAAGGGCACGGGCCTCGCTCACGAGTTCGCTGTCGCCTGACACCATGGTGACCGGCACCCCGAAATACCCGGCGATGCCAGCGTTCATGCCGGTCTCCCCCACCTCGCGGCCGTTGATCACAAGCCGCTGGACCACCCCCGAGTAGGTGTGGCTGATCACGCCTGCCGTGCCGGCACGGGCGTGGTAGCCGATGAACAGGGCGGCTGCAAAAGAGCCGTCGATCCCCTGCATCATGGAAAGCGGCTTGCCGCTGCCGCTGATCAGGCTTGCCCGCGGATCGAGACGCTCGATCAGGATGTTCCGCATGCTGCCGTGGGAATCGTTCACGACCACCTCGGTGGCACCGCCGTCAAAGGCACCAGCCACCGCGGCATTGACCTCCGCCGTCATGAGCTCCTGGGCGCGGGGGTAACCGCGGCCGTCATTGTGGGTCTGGTCGGTGTGCACTACGCCGGTGATCCCTTCCAGGTCACAGGAGATGAACACACGCATGTTCCCATCCTCCTTTGCGCTAGTGAGTCGGAGACCGGAGGCGTCAGTGCACCTTGAGCGACTGGTAGGCAGCTGCCGCCTGCACAAAACCCTGGAAAAGGCGGGCATGCTCGGGCATTACCTGCCACAGGCCCTCAGGGTGCCACTGAACACCGACGGCGAACGGACCGCCCTGCACTGTGCGCTCGTCCTCGATCGCCTCGATGACGCCGTCCGGGGCCATGGCACTGACCACGAACCCCGGCGGCACATCGCGCACCGCCTGGTGGTGGAAGGTGTTGACCTCCACTGAGACGCTCCCGAGCATGGCGGCCACCTGCGAGCCCGCCACCACCGTCACCGGGTGGGTGGCATAGGAGCGTGGTGCGTCCTGTGTGTGCTTGAGCGATGACGGCTTTTCCGACCTCAGATCCTGGAAAAGCGTGCCGCCCGCCGCCACCGCCAGTACCTGCACCCCGCGGCAGATGCCGAACACCGGCAGACCGCGGTCCAGCGCCTTTCGGGTCAGGTAGAGCTCTACCCGGTCGCGTTCCGGGTTTATGGTACCCATTTGCCATACCGGTGCCTGGCCGAAAAGCTGCGGGTCGATATCCACGCCTCCGGTGAGAAGCAATCCATCGATGTAAAAAAGCACGTCGTCCAGGGTATCAGACGAATCGAACGGGGGAAGAACGTAGGGAAGTCCACCGGCATGTTCGACGCCCTGGATGTAATCCTGACTAAGCCGTACCTGTTTTTCGCCAAGCTCTAGGTTTGCAGTGATGCCAATGAGCGGACGCATGAAAAGCCTCCTTGACCCCGTGTGGGCGCAACGCCTCCTCACCCGGATGCGGCCGCGCCTGCTCCGGGGGTATGTCTATAAGTGTTTGCGGGTAGTCACGTATCTCCTTCTGCCACGCCCGCTCCCGGCAACGGTCCCGGATCGTCAGGGGTTCAAGTAGACACGCGGCACGCGGGCCGAGATGCCAGTGACGATTTCATAGCTGATCGTGCCTGTGAGGTCTGCCCACTCATCGGCGGTGACGCACTCGTTCCCCTGGCAGCCCAAAAGCACGGCCTCGTCACCCGGCCGGGCACTGGCCACGTCTTGCAGATCAACCACCATCTGGTCCATGCAGACCCGGCCAAGCACCCGCACGCGCCGGCCGCCTACCAGTACCCCCAGCCGCCCACTGAGGCCGCGCCGTACACCGTCGGCATAACCGGCCGGCAGTACCCCCACCCGGCGGGGGCTTTGCAGGACCACGGTGTGGCCATAGGAAATGCCCCAGCCAGAAGGCAGCTCTTTGATGCCGTCGATGGCGGTCTTCAAGGAAAGGGCCGGACGGAGTTCGCACAGTGCTTTTTGCCAGGGGGCCGGATAAAGCCCGTAGATAGCCAGACCCGGTCGCACGAGGTCGTAGTGTGCCCGCGGCAGGGCCAGGGTGGCTGCACTGTTGGCGGCATGGACACAGCGGAACTCGAAGCCCCGGCCGCCCAGTTCCTTCAGCACGCCGTCGAAGCGGTCCAGCTGGGCCAGCGTATAACCCTGGTCCTGGTTGTCAGCGTCCGAAAGGTGGGTGAAAATTCCTTCGGCCGCATCACCAAGAAGCCTTTTCGCGTCCGCCAGGCTGCGAATCCCCTCGCCCGTAGCCGGAAAGCCAAGCCGTCCCATGCCGGTGTCGACCTTCAAGTGCACGCGGAGCCCGTCAATGTCCCGGGCGGCGCGCGCCGATTCCAGGCTGTGGACGGTCACCCGTACGCCCAGGTCCCGTGCCAAACGCATCGCGGGCGGGGTGGCTGGCCCGAGCACCAGCACAGGGGCAGTGATGCCTGCCTGCCGCAGCTCGGCAGCCTCGTCGACGGTAGCCACGCCGAGCTCGGTGGCACCGGCCTGCAGGGCGGCCCTGGCCACCGGCACGGCGCCGTGTCCGTACCCGTTAGCCTTGACGACGGCCATAAGGCCTTTGCCGCCGGTCAAAAGAGCCGCAATGTTGGCCACGTTGTGTCTGATGGCGTCAAGATCTATCTCCGCCCGCGTCGGACGGTGTTCTGATGCCGGCACAAAACCTCCCCCCAAACGCTCAGGACAGAAAGCGCCACGGCAGCACCACCCGGCCGTTCTCTACCGCCCGGCGGGCCCGGGGAATGGCGTCGGCCACCTCGCCGGCCAGGAGCCCCGTGTGGCCAAGGCTTTCCGCCAAAAGGTCGGCGGCAAGACCGTGCAGGAACGCCCCGGCCACCGCCGCCTCCCACACCGGTACCCCCTGGGCACAAAGCCCGCCGATCAGGCCACACAGAACATCGCCGGTGCCGCCCGTGGCGAGGTAAGGCCCGCCGGTGGGAATTATGGCGGCGCGGCCGCGCGGGTCGGCTACCACGGTGCCGGTTCCCTTGAGCAGCACGATCACATGCCAGGTTTGTGCCGCCGCCATCGCCGCGGCGATACGATCAGATTCGATTTCGGGGACACTTTTGCCCATCAGTCGCGAAAGCTCACCCGGATGAGGAGTGATGATGATCCGGGGTTCGCTGTCGGCCGGTACTTTTTTACCGGGCCAATCGCTGGCCGCGATGAGTTCGGCCAGGGCGTTGAGCCCGTCCGCGTCGATCACGAGCGGTTTTCCTAGCTGTGGCTCTTGTTCGAGCAACAACTTAACAAATGACGTCACATCGCTGCCGCGCCCAAGGCCGGGACCCACCGCCAGGGCGGTGAACCTACCCTGGCCCGCGAGAAGTTCCTGTGCCGCCGCCGCGTTGAGCCTGCCGTCCCCGTCCGGCAGGGGCCACGTCATGGCCTCGGTGAGCTTGGCTGCCAGGCTGGGCTGGGCCTGAGCCGGGCAGGCCACCGTGACAAGCCCGGTACCGCTTCGCAGGCCGCCCCTTGCCGCCAGGGCAGCTGCCCCGATAAACCCCGTGGACCCTCCTACCACCAGAAGGTGGCCATAGGTACCCTTGTTGGAATAGTAAGGCCGGGCAGGGAGCATGCCGGCAATGTCGTTCGCCTCGGGGGCCACGAGGTAGGGACCGCCAAGCTCTCCGACGGCCCCGGCCGGAAAACCAATATCGCCGATATAAAGCTGGCCGCCGAGATCTCGGCCCCGCCCGGTGAGATGTCCAGGCTTGGCAAAACTCATGGTAACGGTGGCCGTGGCCTTTACGGCCACCCCGGGTGCCTGGCCGGTGTCGGCGTCCAGCCCGGAAGCCACGTCCACCGCGAGCACAGGGCAGCTGGCCTGCGAAATCACCCTGATAGCGTCCGCCACGATGCCTCGCGGCGGCCCGTGCAGGCCGACGCCCAAAAGCGCGTCCACGACCAGCGCGGCCTGGCCACAAGCCTCTGCCAGGCCGGCAAGCCAGGCAGCCGGAGCGTCTTCGTCCTGCCCGGCTGTGGGGAGGGCATGCACAACACAGCCCGCGCGCACCGCCGACTTTAGGTACACCGCCGGAAGCCCCGTGATGCTGTCAGGCTGCGCGGCCAGGAATATCTCCACCCGCGCACCGCCGTTAGCAAAGTAGCGCGCGGCCACCAACCCGTCGCCGCCGTTATTGCCGCGGCCGCAGACCACCACCACCCGGCGGCCATCAAGTCCGCCCAAAAGCTGGCGGGCCGCCTGGGCCACCCGCAGCCCGGCGGCCTCCATCAGGGCTGCCATGGGGTGCCCATCTCGCTCCGCCGCCGCATCCAGGGCCTTCGACTGGCTGGCAGTAAGAATCCTCATGTCAACCCCCCGCAGTCTTTGTCCGCCTCCACAGGTTTGTCCTCGCCAACAGCCACCACCGCGGCCACCGCGTACCCCCGGCTGTGGCTCATCGTCAGGTGGAGTTCCGTCACCCCAAGCCGGCCAGCCAGCGATTGCAGCCGGCCCCGCAGCCGAAAAGATGGCCGGCCGAGGGCATCCGACACCACCTCGGCGTCCTGCCACCGGACACCGCGGAGCCCGGTCCCCAACGCCTTCAACAGGGCTTCCTTGGCCGCAAAGCGAGCTGCAAGCCGCGGGAGGCGATGCCCGGGACCGCCGGCAGATGCGAGCTCCGCCGCGGTAAATAGCCGCGTTCCAAGCCGCGGCCGCCGTTCCAAGGCCGCTTGCAGCCGCTCGATTTCCACGATGTCGATGCCAATGCCGATGACGTTCATGTCGTGATCCTTCGCCGGCCCGGTTCTTGTTCCCTCGTGCAAGCCGCCATTCGTCTGCAAACAAGATAAAATAATGACATGGGCAAAAGCCACCCCGTCTACGGCCTTGAAGAAGAGGTTTTCATCCTCGAGCCGGACCGCCCCACTGGCCGTTCGCTGTATTACCTTGCCCGGCTCTTGTGGAACAACCCGGGCTGGTACTACACCCATTCTGCGTCCAATTTCACCCGCGGCCGCGACATGCGCTACGGAATCGTAAGCGGGGTGGAGCTGTCCACCGGCCAGCACGACTCTATCAGCGCCCTTTTGCAAGACCTGGCGGCCCGGCGCCGCGACTTGGCGACGGTGTGCGAAGGGTTTGTCTGCCCCATCGGCAACCTGCCCACCCGTGCCCAGCCGACCGACACCTCCGGGTTGCACATCCACATGAGCAACATCGATCGTGAAATGGCCTACCTCCGCCTGTGCCGTTACCTGCCGGTGTACGCCCTGGCCCTCGCCCATGCCCCGTATGCCGGCGGGCGTCGCTTCGGCCAGTCCTATCGCTGGGCAAACTCTTTCGCCATCGGACCCCTACGCCAAGACCCGACCTACCGATTCCAGGACATGATCTTCTCGCGGCGTCTTGGCACCCTCGAAATCCGCGTTTTCGACCCGTCACCCGATCTTGTGCATATCACAAGAGTCCTGCGTTCGCTGGAAGAACTCCTTCGTCTTGACCGGGGACGCGTGCCGGCCGACACGATGGACCCGGCCATCTTGCGCGGCGAATACAACCGCCAGCGGGAACGCCTGGCGAGGATGGTAGCGGGCGACCGCCTCGGTGCCCAGGATGACCGCTCGCCCGGCCGTGGCACGAGCCTCGGCCGTCTGGTGGCAGAACTGCACGAGCTGGCCGGGTTCGACCCGGCCTGGGTGCGAGCCACCCCGGCCGATCGCACAGCTGCCCGCCTCGGCGAGTCTGGCCTTTTGCCGACGTACCAGGAACTCGACGACGCTTACCGCCGTTCCGCGCATGCCCCGCCCTGGAATGGCAAACGGCTGCCGCTGGCCCTGGCGGCGACCGCCGGCGTGCTCGGCTATTACCTGCCCCGCATGCCATATACCGTGTGGAAGGCGTGGAAAGAATGGCACTGAAACTGGCAGTAGTGGCAGTGGCAATTGCGGCAGGGGCGTATGCCTACCTTCGTTGGGTATGGTTTTTCCGCGACCCTGTACGCACGCCGCCCGCCGACCCGGAAGCCGTCGTATCGCCGGTGGACGGCAAGGTCATCTACGTCCGGCCGGTATACGACGGCCAGGTCACCGCCACCAAGCTCGGCCGGCCGATCCGCATTCCGGAGATCACCTGGGCACAGGCCGGTCCTCGCGAGGGATGGCTCGTGGGCATATACATGTCGCCGCTTGATGTGCACTACGTCTACGCGCCGGCCGACGGGCAGATCGACCACATGGTCTACCACCAGGGGAAAAAGAACTGGCCCATGGTAGACCTGTGGGAGTACATCCGCCTCACGTGGGTACGGCGGGCGGTTGATCTCATGCACAAGCGCTTTCATCTCGAAAATGAACGGCTGACCATTCGCCTGTCCACCGCGTTCGGGGATCTGTGGCTGGTGGAAATTGCCGATCTTTTCGTGAACAAGATCCGCACTTTCGTACAGCCAGGCGACCGGGTGAAGGCTGGACAAAAACTTTCCTTCATCAGTCGCGGGTCGCAGGTGGACCTTTTTTTGCCCGCCAGTTTCACCATCACGGTGAAGCCGGGGACACAGGTGTACGGGGCAAAAACCATCGTCGCCAGAACGCCGGCATCCGGCCATGAGAATCGCACCGGAGGAAAGCAGTGACGGTTCCGCCTAAGCTTACATATCTGGCGCTTTTTCTGGGGTATGCCTTGGAAGGCACCAGCCTACCGGTGCCGGCCGAGCTTTTGTCGCTTGGAAGTGGCCACTATATTTCCCTGGGACTGGTCTCGTTCTGGGGCAGCGTGCTTGCTGCTGTGGCCGGCAACGTGACCGGCAGCCTCGTGGCGTATGCCGCCGGCTGGCTGACGGGCAGCAGCATCCGCCGCGGCTCACCACTGGCCCGCCTGCTGGGGGTGAACCGGGCCGCCCTGGAACGGGCGGAGCCTTGGCTGCGCCGCTTCGGCGGTTTTACCACCTTTGCGGCCCGCTGGATCGGGTTTATCCGTCCGGCCGCCCTCATGGGTGCAGGAGCGATGCGGGTGCGCCTGCCCGCCTTTGTATTCTTCGGGGCACTGGGATCGTTTAGCTATTGCCTTTTGTGGCAATACCTCGGCTGGCGCTTTGCCCCCCTGGCCCGGCACCTTTTGTCCGGACACGTGTGGGAAGGGGTGGCTGCCCTCGTCCTCAGCATTGCCGCCGGCGTGGTCACCTTGCGGCTGATGGGCCGCGACTGACCACCGAGCCTATTCCACTGTCACGCTCTTCGCCAGGTTACGCGGTTTGTCGACATCGCACCCACGTTTGACCGCCGCGTGGTACGCCAAAAGCTGAAGCGGCACTACCGCCGGTACCGCCGTCAGAAGGGGGTTAGTCCGCGGGATCCAGATCACGTCGTCCGCGTGTGTAGCGACCTCGTCGTCTTCCTGCTGGGCGATGGCGATCACCCATGCCCCCCGTGCTTTCACTTCCGCGATGTTGCTGAGCATCTTGTCGCGTAGGTCAGGCTGGGTGACGAGGGCAATCACAGGTACACCGTCCGTGATGAGGGCCAGGGTGCCATGCTTCAGCTCGCCAGCCGGGTAGGCCTCCGCGTGGATGTACGAGATTTCCTTGAGCTTGAGCTGTCCTTCCACGGCCACGGCGTAATCTATCCCGCGACCGATGAAAAACACGTCCTCATGGGCAGCCAGCCGGTCGGCCAGGCCGCGGATGGCAGCGTCCTGCGAGAGCACCATCTCCACCTGCTGCGGCAGGGCCCGCAACTGTGCCACCAGGGTGCGCGCCTGGTCGCTCGCAAGGGTGCCGCGGGCCTGCCCGAGCCACACCGCCAGGAGCGAAAGCAGCATCACCTGCGTGGTGTATGCCTTGGTGGAAGCCACGGCAATTTCCGGCCCTGCCCACGTGTAAAGGACGTCGTCCGCCTCGCGGGCCACCGAAGAGCCCATCACGTTGGTGATGGCCAGGATGCGGGCGCCGCGGCGGCGGGCTTCCTTCAACCCGGCCAGGGTGTCGGCGGTCTCGCCCGACTGGCTTATGACCACACACAGGGAATTTGGAGGCACGATGGGATCGCGATAGCGGAACTCCGAGGCAATGTCCACCTCAACCGGTATGCCTGCCAATTTTTCGACCAGTACACGTCCGACCTGGCCGGCGTTGGCGGCCGTCCCGCAGGCCACCATGAAAACCTTGGACAGGCGGGCTGCCTCTTCAGGCTGAAGACCGATTTCGCCAAGCTCGGCCGTGCCATCACCGCTGATGCGACCTGCGATGGTGTCACGCAGGGCTTTTGGTTGCTCGTGAATCTCCTTGGCCATAAAATGCTCGAAACCGGCTTTCCCGGCCTGCTGCGGGTCCCACGGCACCGTGGCAGGAGTGCGTTCGATCGGCCGGCCCCCGGCGTCGGTAACCACCACCCCCTCGCGGCGGATGACGGCGACTTCCCCGTCGTGAAGGATGATGACGTCCCGCGTGTACGGTAGAAGAGCCGGAATGTCGGAGGCCAGGATATTCTCGTCCTTGCCGATCCCGACCACAAGCGGGCTCTCCTGGCGCACCGCCACCACGGTCTCCGGATCCGCGGCAGCCAGTACTGCCAAGGCAAAGGACCCGCGCAGGCGCGGCATCACTGCCCGCACGGCCGCCGCGAGGTCGCCGCGGTACTCCTCTTCGAGCAGGTGGGGGACGACCTCCGTGTCTGTATCGGAATGAAACACGTGACCACGGCTTTCCAGCTCCGCCCGCAGCTCGGCGTGGTTTTCAATGATGCCGTTATGGACGACTGCAAACTGCGAATCGCAACCGGTATGGGGGTGGGCGTTCCCGTCGGTCGGAGCACCGTGGGTCGCCCAGCGGGTATGCCCGATGCCGGTGGTGGCCGCGACCAGCGCCCTGCCACGCCCCGCCGCGTCCACCTTTTCGGCCAGGCGCCCGAGGCGGCCGGCCGTCTTCACCACTTCCAGGCCGGCAGGACCAGATACTGCCACGCCGGCCGAATCGTAACCGCGATATTCAAGCCGCTCCAGCCCGTCCAACAGCACCGGCAGGGCAGGGCGGAAACCTACGTACCCGACAATGCCACACATCGTCAATCACTCCTCCATAGGTTGTTATGCCCCAACGCCGCGCGCGCACGGCAAGCCGACAAGGCGCGCCAAACAGCCGCCGACAGGTGGCAAGCTTCTGGCAGGAAAAGGCAAGCAGGCATGGAAGGACAAAACGCTACATCAAGGCCAGCCGGGCCACGGCTGTGCCGGCCGTCGCCAGCCGGTTTTCGTGGCCTTTTACGACCCTGGCCGCCCGGCCCATCACGAAGATGGCTACCCGGGTTGCCGGCCGCGGGGCATCCGCCGAACGCTTCGATTTTCTGCCCGCACGCCGCCGGTGATGGCGATGTGGGCAAACCCCGTCCTCGTCCACTGGGCAGTTTGTGCACTCGTCTCGCTCTGCCCAGTGCAGGCGCTCGTATTCGGTTTTGAAAGCTCCATCCTGCCTTTTTCCCAGCCATTCTCACACTGGTCGGTTCAGCTCGCTCTCGATCACTCCGGCCAGGTCGCGGGCCATGCGTTGTAGTTCGGCCTCTGGAACATTGCCTTCGAGCATGACGCGGATCACTGGCTCCGTCCCGGACGGCCGCACGAGTACCCGGCCTTTTTCGCCCAGCCGCTCCCTCACCTCCTCCACGGCCAATTTTATGCGCGGGCTGTCATCAAAGCCATCTTTCCGGCTCACCCGCACGGTTTCGTGCACCTGCGGCCACCGCGGTATGTGGCTGGCCAGCTCGTCGAGAGAACGCCCGGTGCGGCGCATGACCCCGAGAAGCTTCAACGCCGTGACCAGCCCGTCGCCGGTGGTATTGGCATCGAGGAAGATAACGTGTCCCGACTGTTCACCGCCGACGGCAAGGCCGTGCTCCAGCATGGCGTGCAACACGTGCCGGTCGCCCACCGGCGTGCGCACCACTCGCCCGCCCAGTCGGCCGAGGGCTTCGTCCAGGCCGTAGTTGGACATGACGGTGGCCGCCACGGCACGGCCCGGCAGTTCGCCGCGGGCGAGGGCATCGACGGCGCAAATACCCATGATCACGTCCCCGTCCAGGACGGCACCGCTGGCACTCACGGCGATCAGCCGGTCGGCGTCGCCGTCAAACGCCAGTCCCGCCGCCGCCCCCGCGGACAGCACCGCCTTCCGCAGCCCCTCGGGATGCGTGGAGCCGCACTCCACGTTGATCCGGTGGCCATCCGGCTCCGCGTTGAGCACGGTGATTTCTGCCCCCAATCTTCGCAGCACAAGCGGGGCCACGTGGTAGGCCGCCCCGTGGGCGACATCAACCACAAGGCGAAGCCCGGCGAGTGACTCCACCAGTTGTGTGACATGGCGGACGTAGCCATCCAATAGGTCCGGCCGGTCCTCGACCCGGCCGACCCCCGCCCCGGTAGGCCGCGGCAGCGTGTCGGAGGCTTGCAACACCATCGCTTCAATCTGGGCCTCTTCTGCCACCGTCAGCTTGTAGCCGCTGGCGGAGAAAAACTTGATGCCGTTGTCTTCCACCGGGTTGTGGGAGGCAGAAACCATGGCCGCCCCGGCTGCCCCCGCCATCCTGGCGACGTACGCCAGTGCCGGCGTGGGCAGAACGCCCGCCCGTAGCACATCCACGCCAACCGATGTGATGCCGGCCACCAGGGCAGCTTCCAGCATGTCGCCCGAAAGACGCGTGTCGCGTCCCACCACCACGAACGGGCACCCACGCGGGCTGGGAGAGCCTTTGGAAAGAAAATAGCCGCCGGCACGCCCCAAGCGCATGGCCAACTCGGGTGGGAGCCCGTCATTGGCGACACCGCGGCAGCCGTCGGTGCCAAATAACTGCAATGGCAGGTGCATGTCCAAGGTCAAAAACCGCCTTTCGTCAAGCCGCCGCACGCGATCCGCGGCCACAGGCCACACTATACACCGGGATCGACGGTCAGTGTGATGCCCGTGAGATGATAACCGCCACCACCACGAAATCAGCGTACCCGTATGTGCCGTCCGGTGTGACGATGCCAAGCGGCACCAGATACCGGCCCGGCATCAGGCCGCCTGCGTCCACGGTGACAGAAATGTGGGAGGCATCCACCCGCCGCATGGCCGCAGACGGTCCGGCGACGTACACGTCCACGGCCGCCGGGGACACATCGGCCTTCAGGCCGGCGCCCACATTGACCGGGACCACCCGGACGCCGGCAAACTGCCTGGACACCCCGGGGATGACGCTCAGTTTCACGGTCACCACGGACGGGTCCAGTTTCAGAATCCCGGTTACCGGCCCAAGTGTGACGCTGCGTTCGACATCGGCGGTCGCCCCGCTTATGTCCACCGGCGGCATGTCAACCTCGCTCACATGCGCGCTGGCCGTAGACCCGTCAGGCTGTACCAGTACAGAGGCGGGGTCGATCGTCACCCCCGACACCACGTACCCGGCCGCCGGCGAACCCGTCAGGGCAAGACGCACCGGCATTCCGACGGGCGGCGGCAGGGCCGACACCGGCACGGTCACAGTGGCCGTGGCCGGCCTGACCGTAACGCTGTCAACCACATGTCCAGTGCTGTCCTGGGCCTGCAGCGGCACGGTGCGTGTCACCGTAGCCGCCGCACCGGTCAAGTCCACGGCGGCCACCGCCGCCTGCACCAGGCTGGTGCGGCTTTGGGCACCCTCGATCAGAACGTCCGTCGGACTCACACTGCCCATTTGAGCCAAGTAGCCGTCGGCCACCGTACCAGATGTTTTCACCACAACCGGCACCTGTTTCCGGGAAAACGTATCCAGGGTCACGCTCACCCGCTGGGGAACGGCCTCGTCCAGGCCCACCCCCGCCGGCAGCGAAACCTGCACCGGATAATCGCCGGCACCGGCTTTGGCGCCGGTCAGATCCACCCATGCCCGGAAATCCCCAGTGCCAAGCCCCCGCAGTATCGTGGCCGGGCCCCGTATGCGCAGGTCCACGCTCCGTGGCGAATAATCGAGCACCACGAGCGACGGGTCGGTGTTCCGCACCTCCACCGGGATGAATTTGTAGGTCTGGACCATCTCGGGATTCTGCTCCACGTTCGCCTCGACCCACAGCCCGATGGCGATGATTAGGGAGAGAACAATCAGGGTGGAGTTGCGCGCCAGGAGCCGGTTCATCCGCCCTGCCCCCGTGGCATCCACAAATTCCAGGAAGGCTGCGTCCTGGGTCTTACCACCGCCGAAAGCATCTCTTTCATGGTGTTTTCGTCCAGGTTGCGGAACAACTTGCCGCCGCGGGCGAGGGAAATGCCCCCGGTCTCTTCCGACACCACCAGCACAGCAGCATCGGAGTGCTCCGACATTCCCACCGCCGCCCGGTGCCGCGTACCGAGCTCACGGCTGAATTCCATCTCTTCGGAAAGCGGCAAAAAACAACCGGCTGCCATCACGCGATCCCCGCGTATCACCACGGCACCATCATGCAGAGGTGTATTGGGAATGAATACGTTGATGAGAAGCTCGGCAGACACAAGCCCATCCACGCGCGTACCAGTTTCGATAATGTCCTCGAGCCCAGTCTCGCCTTCGAAGACGACGAGGGCGCCAATTTTGTTACGCGACATCACTGCCACCGCCCGGCTCACTTCGGACAGAAGGTGCTCCACCTCTTCCTCCCCCAGGTAGACCACCGGACGGGCGAAAAGCTTTCCCCGGCCCATTTGCTCGAGGGCCCGCCGCAGCTCTGGCTGGAAGACCACCGGCAACGCCACCAGAAGGCCTACCCGCAGGTTGGTCAAAAGCCAATGTACGGTGGTGAGATGAAGCCAGCCTGAAACCGGAATCGCCAAGAATACCAGGATAAGTCCCTGTATGAGCGGCACGGCCCGGGTGCCACGAATAAAGATAAGCACACGGTAGGTGGCGTAGGCCACTACCGCGATGTCAAGTATGGATGTCACCAAACTCCAAAAGCTAGTGATCTGAAGCTGGGCCAGCATGCCGCCACCTCATCAGTTTACGCCCGGCGAAACGGCGCGGTTTGCCATTGATCGCAACTTCTACGCCCGCGTTGACATCACCTTCGGCAAAGCTGCATTTGGCCGTCAGTGCTCCGTGAGCATATCGATCAGGCCGCGGGAACGCATCACGCGTTCCGATACCGCATAGACCAACAACCCCAGCACAACCGCGGCGGCCGTCTGTACAGCCAGATGTGCGAGTATCGCAGTATCGGAGAAGCGAGCCATGCTCTGGCTGATACTTGTGCCCACGAGCACCCGCCGCAGGCCTTCCGTCCAATAGGTGAACGGTACCCAAAGCGATATCTTTTGCAGCCAGGACGGCAATACATCAATGGGGAACACAACTCCTGCCAAAAGATACAAGACGCCCGCGAGGCTTTCGGAGATGATCGAGCCGTGGTTGGCCGTGACGAGCATTATGCCGGCCAGGCCAAGGCCCAGGGCGGCCGCCGCCGCAATCCCAAGCATCAGCACCACCAGCCCGTACAACCATCGCCCGTCGTGCACCCTGAGCGGCATCCGGAGCACAAGCCGGCCAAACGCCATCAGCACCGCCACCGACATGGTGGCGATACCGAAGTTGGCGAAGGCGCGGCCTAGAAGATACGTAATGATGCGTGATGCCCCCAGGTAGACATATTTCAATGTGCGGTATTCCTCACGGTCCACATATACCGTCCACGAGACGCCCAAGAGAACCTGGCTCACGTAGATGAAAAAGGCGTTGCCTGCAAAGATGTAGGCGAGACCGGCCGCATCCCGCAGCCGGCCAGCGACAAGAAACATCACCACCAGGATAAGCGAGCTCGAAACCGGCTTAATGATTGAATAGACAGCAAAAAGCCACGGGTCGGTCCAGTTGCTGTCTATCTGCCAGCCAAGCCATGCCGCCCACACAAAATCGGCCCAGGCCGACCGCAGGGCACCGCGCCATTTTGCATAAACCGCCCGCACAGGTATCCACTCCTGACATCTTTACTGCCACCGCAAAGTGAGCCGGCCTTCCTGCCTGGCCAGCCTGGCCATGTAATCCAAAGCCCAGCGCGCCCCCCATAGGAAAATGGCACTTTCGCCGCCCAGGATGGCCACCTCCCACCAGGGTCCGAGCCACCCCATGGCGGCCGGGCCAAAAAGAAACTGCCGCATGGCGTCGAGCCCGAACGTGAGGGGGATGCCTCCTGCCAGGGCGGCCAGCCACGGCCCCAGTGCCCGGACAGGGAAATAGAAGCCAGATAGAAGGTAGATGGGTTCCTGCAGGAGATTGGACATATGCCAGGCCTCCCGGCCATAGAGCAGGTAAAGCGAGCTCATCATCATCCCCAGGCCATACAAGGCCACCATGGTGACGATAAACGACAGCAAAAGACCGGCCGCCGAGTACACCTCGAAGTGCACATGGAAAAGCACAATCCCCAAAACGACGGTGAGGGCGGACCGGATGGTGGTCTGAAACATGCCGCCCACTGCCATGCCGAGAAGGATGGACATCACGGAGACCGGCGCCACGAAGAACATCTCCAGATTGCCCGTGTGCCGCTCCCAGTAAAACTGGGAGGCCATGCTCCACAGGGTGTTCAGCCAGTAACCGGTCATCGCCCCGCCCAAGATGACAAAGCCCGTAAAGGCGGGCGGGGCGTTGATGGCTCGGTAGATGAAAACATAGGCGGCCGTACCCAGGAACGGCAAAAACACGTCCCACACAAGCCACGACAGCTCACGGTTGGCCCCCACGATGCGCACGTAGGCGCGGGCGTTGGCCGCCCGCAGGTTCGGCTCAATGAGCCGCCACCACGCGGCCAGGCGGCCCGGTGACGTCATGCGGCCGGCAGCGACGCCGGGCATGGAACCATCCGTCACGAGGCAGCACCTTCTTCCTCGGGCCCACTGTCCAAAGACCGCCCGACGAGCCCAATGAAAACGTCCTCCAGCGTGGCGGCATGGTATTTTTCCTTCAGGGCAGCCGGGCGGTCGCATACCAGCACATGGCCGCGGTCGATGATGGCCACGCGGTCACAGAGCTCGTCGGCTTCCTGCATATAGTGCGTGGTCAGAAGCACCGTGCGCGTGGTGTCCTCGGCCACCCACTCGCGCACGAAAGCCCGCAGCCGCCGCGATACCGTGACATCCAGACCGAGCGTAGGCTCGTCCAAAAAGAGCACCCGGGGGTAGTTGATGAAGCCACGGGCGAAATTCATCTTTTGCCGCATGCCGGTGGAAAGTTTGTTTACCTTCTTATGCTGTTCACTGGTGAGGTCGACCACCGCCAACAGCCGGTCGATACGGCGGCGGGCTTCGCTGTAAGTGAGGCCATAAAGCTGCGAGAACATCCACAGGTTTTCCCGCACGCTCAAAATGCCGTAGCCGGAATACTCTCCCCCCGACACCATGTTGATGATCCGGCGCACGGCAAAGGCCTCCCGCACGACGTCGTAGCCCGCCACTTCTGCCCGGCCCGCCGTGGGCAGTAAAAGCGTGGACAGGATCTTGATCAGGGTCGTCTTGCCGGCACCGTTCGGGCCGAGGACGCCGAAGACCTCCCCGGGGTAGACCGCCAAGTCCACTCCCGCCAAGGCCCAAACGACATCCCCATGGCCGGGCACCTTTGCATAGCTGCGCTTGAGATCGACGGTGCGAATGGCAAAGTCCAACGACTCAGGCATGAAGACTTCTCCCTCCGGGGGTGTGACCGTGGCTACAGAATAAGACCAAAAAACGCAGCCACGTTAAGCGGTACGGGCTGCGCGGCACGCAGAGACACTTCCACTGCATGGTACCATAACCAACCCCCCCAATCAATGCCTCGTACGCGACGAGCGCGGCGGCAGACAATTTGGATAAAATCACAGGTAGTTATGTCGAGTTGTCCGGAAAGCGGAGGGAACCGTTTTTGCGCATTCTCGTGGTCGAAGACGAACCGAAAATCGCCGCATTGGTGCAAAAAGGCCTGGAACGCGAGGGCTATGTAGTTGATACGGCCCAGGACGGCCAAAGTGCACTTGACATGATCGAAACCTACCCTTACGACCTGGTCGTGCTCGATATCATACTGCCCAAGCGCGACGGGCTCGATGTCCTGCGCACCATCCGCCGGCGTGACCAAACCCTGCCGGTGATCATCCTCACGGCGAGATCGGGCGTCGACGACGTCGGCGCCGGCCTCGACAGCGGTGCTGACGATTACGTCAAAAAACCGTTTTCGTTCCGGGAATTGTCGGCCCGCATACGGGCCGTATTGCGACGCCCGGGCGAACGCCGGCTGCCAAAACTCGCCGTAGGGCCGCTCGTGCTCGACCAGGCCAGCCGAGAAATCACGTTGAACGGGGTGCCGCTGGCACTGACCCGCAAAGAATACGGGCTGCTCGAGTACCTGATGCTCAAACATGGCACCACGGTAAGCCGCGAACAGCTGCTGGCCCACATGTGGGATGAGCGCAGCTGCACTGCCGACAATGCCCTGGACGTCCACATGCACGCCGTGCGGACTAAACTCGGACCGTATGCCGAGCTAGTGGAGACCGTGCGCGGCGTCGGTTACCGGCTGAAAGGAGACTGACCCCCCGTGTTCCATAGCATACGCGTGCGGATCGCCGTGCTATATGGAATCCTGTTCGTGATCATAGTGTCTTTGGGGTCAGTGTTTTTCTACCTGCAACTTGCCCGTGCCCTTTATGGGCAGCTGGATCGCGGGCTGGCCGCAGCCGCGGCCGAATTCGGCTCCGACGAATACTTCACCGCCGCCGGTGTAAAGCCAGCTGCCCTCGCTCATGCGGACGAGGATGGCGCCGCCCTTTTGGCCCAATATTCCGTACAGCTTTTTGACCGGTCCGGTCCGGTGCGGGATGCTCAAGGGTCCCCGCGTCTTTTGCAAAAGGCCGCCGCCTTGCCTGCCCTCGGCCAGGCGCAGCAAAACGCCATGTCCAGTTACCATGACATCACGAGCCCTGGCCAAACCACCTTCCGGGTCTATATGGCCCCCGTGGTTCTGCACGGCCAGCTCGTGGGTGCTGTCCAGGTGGCAACGCCCACGGCCGCGGTGGCAGCAGTGCTGGCCTCCGTGCGCACCTTCACCACCGCTGGTCTGGCTGTCATGGTGCTGGCCTTGGGTGCCTTTGGGCTGTGGGTGGCCGGCCGGGCCTTGTCGCCGGTGTCCCGCCTGATCGCCGCCGCCCATGACATCACCGCCAGTGACCTTTCGCGCCGCCTGCCCGTACACAACGAGAAGGATGAGCTTGGGCGGCTCGCAGTCACCATCAATGAAATGATCGCCCGCCTGGAACAGGCATTCGTACGCGAGCGACAGTTCGTCGCCGACGCCTCGCACGCTCTGACCACGCCGGTGACGGTGATTGCCGGCAATGCGGAGCTCGTAGCCCAGGATCTGGCGGACGGACGCACACCTGATCCCACCATGCTGCAAGACCTGATCGCCGAGACCGAACGCCTGTCGGAAATGGTGCAGCGGCTGCTCGACCTCGCCCGTCTCGACAAGAGTAGCACCCCCCCGCGGATCGTTCTGTTCGACCTGGCCGCCCTGGCCCGGCGGGCGGTTGCCCGCACGGGGCCGAACGCCCCGGGACTCACCCTCCAGGCCAACGTGCCGGAGACGCTCTACGTGCATGGTGATGCGGCGGAGATCGAGGAACTTTTGGACAACCTGGTGGACAACGCCGTCAAATACACCCCGCCGCCGGGAACAGTAAGCGTCACCGCGGCACTGCGAAACGGGCAGGTCGAGCTGGCGGTGAAAGACACGGGGCCTGGTATCGCAAGGGAACATCTGGCACATCTGGGGCAGCGGTTTTACCGCGTGCACCCGGAGGCCGTGCCTGGACAGCCGCGCGGCACCGGGCTCGGGCTTGCCATCTGCCGCGAGATCATGGCACGCCACGGCGGCAGTTTGGAAATCGAAAGTAAACCGGGGCTTGGCACTACGGTTACCGCCCGGTGGCCGGCTGCACTCGGCCCCCGCCAGGCCACAAGTTGATGGCCACCCTCTGAAAACTTAAGGACTTCTTAAACCGCCCTCCCTAGGCTTGAAACCAGAGGCGTATCTACAGGCCTCAACCTGCCCAAGGGAGGGATGAACTTGTCCAAAAACGGAGCCACACCGGACGAAACGCTGGAAAAACGCCTGCCGCTTCTGGACGCTGTGCCCAAGACGATCCCACGCTACGCCAATACTCTTTGGTACGGGCTCGGAGGATTCACCCTGCTTGCCTTTTTTCTTCTGGTGGCAAGCGGCGTGTGGATGGTAGCTGCCGGCATGGACTGGGTACATACCAGTGCCTGGGGACACTACGTTCATGCCGTGCATTTCTGGTCCGCCCAGGCGTTCATGCTGTTTTTGCTTCTGCACTTTTTGCGGGTCTTTTTCACCGGTGCCTATCGCAAACCCCGCGAGTTCACGTGGATGACGGGAGTACTCTTGATGATCATGGCCATCATTACCGGCCTCATGGGGTACATTACCCGGGCCGACTGGTCGGCCCAGTGGCACGCGTTTGAAGCCAAAGATCTTCTCAATGCTGCCCACATCGGCGGTTTGGTGAACGTGCTGAACTACCAGCTTGTTTTTGCCCTTCATACCGCGGCCATTCCCCTGGTCATGATCGCTCTCATGGCCGTCCATTTCATTCTGGTGCGGCTGCACGGCGTGGCCAGGCCATATTAGGAGGCGACCGCTTTGAGTACCGACGACAAATACCAGGGATATGAACAGGTTCCCACCGACCACACACGGACCGCCCTCATCTCCACGGCCATCGTGCTTGTGATCCTGCTGGCAGCGGCCATATTCCACGCCCCGTATGTGGCACCAGTGAGCATCGCCCAGCTGGCGCAGAACGATCCGGTGGCTTTCATCAGCGATGCCGAATCGCAGCTGGCAGCCACCAGCGACACGGCACAATATGGGCCGCCCTATACCTTCGACACGGCCAAGACCTATGTGATCGAGCCTTTGCAGCGGTTCTACGCTGCCAACGCCAGTCTTGACCACTCCGCCCTCGATCAGTACCTCGCGGCGACGGACGACCAGAGAGCGGCCTGGAACAAGAATTACAGCGACGCGCTGGCCAATGCCACCGTGGTGGGCGGAAAGGTGCAGGTGGCAGCCGGCGACTACGGGCCGGTACCGGCCATGCTGGAACAACTCAGGCAAATCGCCGCCCAGGGCTGGCTCGACACCACACCAAGCGACATCTCCACCGAAAGCCTCTTGTTCCTGGGGGACTCAGGCGTGCTCGACGACATGGCCCAGGCACGCAACATGCTTGACGTGCAGTGGGGCATGATCCACGAGGAGAACCCGCACTATCCCGGTGCCTGGTGGCTTACGCCGGTCTCGGCCATGTACAACACCATCTTTAAAAACGATGACAACGCCGACCTGCACGTGGCCATGGTTTTGGGAGTGGCCATGCTGGTCGGCCTTTTCTGGCCGTTCCTCCCGGGGCTGCGGTCGCTTCCCAGGCATCTGCGGGTATACCGTGTGATCTGGCGTGACTACTATCGCTCGGTGAGTTGAGGGCAGCCGGCTTTTGTGTTGCCGCAAAATGCCAGCATACAAGCTTGGACTCCCGCTCAAACTATGGCAGTAAAAACTTTGGTCATGGGAGGTTCCGAGCGTGCCACAGTTGACCGAACGGGAAGCCCTGGATCTGCACGAGCTCATCCAGGCAAATAGCGTCACCATCGAAAAATTGGGAACATATGCCAGCCAAGTGCAGGACCCGGCCCTCAGGCAGATCCTGAGTGACCACCAAAAGCGGCATATCCGCGGGCAGCAGGAAATGATCAACCACGTTCAGCAAAGCGGTGCCGGTGCGGCCTGGCAGTCGGCGGGCGCCGGCTCCCAGCCATGGGGCACGGCGGGACAAGGCACCGCCCAAGCCAGCTGGGGCCAGGGGCAGACCTTCGCCTCCACCCCAGGTTATGGCGGCGGCTACGGCAGCACCGGTTACCAGGCCGGCGGCACGGCGGGTTACGGCGGCACCCAGGGTTACGGAGCTGGGCAAGGTACGGCGTATTACGGCGGCGGCGAGGCCAGCGGTGCCGGTATGGGCCAAAAACTGTCGGACCGCACCATTGCGACCGACTGCCTGAACGACTGCAAGCAGGCGGCCGTCAAGACCATCACGGCCGCCACCGAAGCCACTTCGCCGACCCTGCGGCAGAGCCTGGCCACCTTGTCACGCGAACACCTCGATATGGCTTACGACATGTTCAAGTTCATGCAGAGCCGCGGGTGGTATCAGGTGCCGGCGGCAAGCCCGCATGTCATGAACCAGGTGCAGCAGGAGGCCATGCGCCAGCAGACGGGGCTTTATGCCCAATAGGTAATGTCAGAATGAATACGCCCTGCGGCGATTGCGGCCGCAGGGCTTTTTTGTGCCCTCAGACGGACAACGCCAACATGGCCCGTATGTCCGGCAAGGCCTTCTCGGCCGCTTCCGCACCCAAACGGATGCACTCCGGGGCCCGCCGGTACTCGTACCAGTGCACACCCTCTACGGCAGGCTTCAAAAGCACCACCGGTCCCGCCGGGCCTGGCACCGCCGGGGGAGTTTTGGCAAGGGCGAGGCTTCGCCTGGCATGGGCCAACGTGGCCGGTTCTACCCGCTGCCACCACTGCCCCGCAGCCTTTCGTAGGCCGGCAGGCATCCCTGCCCCTATGCGGGCGGCGGCGGCCGACAACGCGTACGCCCGCCGCAGCGGGGCGGCGTCGATGCCCGAACTCACGTTGACCGCGATCACCCGATCTGCCCCGCTGGCAAACGCAGCCCACACCGGCACCGAATCGATGATGCCGCCGTCGGCCAAAAGCATGCCGTCCCAGGCCACCGCCCGGGAAAAACCCGGAATGGTCCCGGAAGCAAGCACCGCCCGGAACACCGGCCCGTCTTTGATCATGACCGGCTGGCCCGTGCGGAGGTCTGTCGCGACCACCACCAAAGGCCGCCGGAGAAAGGCAAACGTGTTTTCCCCGATGATCGCCTGCATGGCCTCCAGGACGTCGCGCGGCCGCGACCGCCGTGGACGGAGATGATAGCGCGGAAACCGCGCCACCACACGGCCAAGCTCGTCGAGCGGCATGCCGGCAGCCCACAAGGCCCCCACAAAGGCTCCCATGCTGGTGCCGACCACCAGGTCAACCGCTATGCCGTTTTTCTCCAGCACCGCCAACACCCCAACATGGGCACACCCCCGGGCGCCGCCACCTCCGAGTACCAAGGCAGTCCTCATGCCGGCTCCTCCCCCACGGGAATTTTCGGGTTGGTCATACGGCTTCATGCTCCAACTATCTAGTTTAGTCCACCGCCGCTACCGGCATCCGGCCGGCGCCCGATGGCACACGGACTTCAGGCCGCTATCATAGATTGTGAAATAGATCACAATCCTACCGGGAGGGAAAACCATGTTGGTAAAAGAGGTAATGTCCACACCGGTGGTTACTGTTACCCCTGAAACGTCCATGACGGATGCCCTGAAAATCCTGCGCGAGCGCCACATCCGCCGGCTGCCGGTGGTGTCGCGCGGGCGGCTTGTGGGTATCGTCACCGAGCTCGATATTGTCAGGGCTTCCCCGTCCCCCGTCACCTCGCTCAGCGTGGCGGAACTGGCATACCTGGTACCCAAGATCACCGTGAAGGAGATCATGACGAAAGATCCCCTCACCATCGATCCCAACGCCCCCATCGAAAGGGCGGCGGTCATCATGCGCGACCGCAAGATCGGCGGGCTGCCGGTGGTGGAAGGTGATGCGGTCGTCGGGATCATCACCGAAAGCGACATTTTCGACGCTTTCCTGTCGCTTTTGGGCGCCACCCGGCCGACCGAACGGCTCACCATCGACTATTCCGGGGACGTGCAGGAACTGATGCGGATTACCGAGTGCCTCGCCCACTGCGAGATACACCCGCTGAACATGGCGGTCTACCGCAACGCTGCCGGCCAAGCCCGCGTCATCCTGCGCCTGGAGGCGAAGCAGGCGGAACGGGCGATCCAGCTCCTCCGGCAGGCGGGCATCGTGGTGCACACACCGGCCACAGAAGAGCAGGTGGCCATGCTGGCCTGACCAGCATCATGCTATAAATTACCACGCCTGGCGGGCAGGAACGCCTGCCGGCCACCAAAAACAATAAACTGCTTGGGGACGAGGCACGCCGGCTACAGTCCGGCGTGGCTTCGTTTATTCACGTCGTCCGGCGACGGGTGTGGAGGGCACACAATGCCAGGGTGGAGGCAAAAACCGCGGTTTGGTTTGATCCTGATCGCTGTGCTTTTATGCACGTGGTCATTGGCCGCCCTCTCTCCCGCAGCCCACGCCACATCGTTCAGTGATGTGCCGGATAACTACTGGGCTTCTGCCGATATCACGTCGCTGTATGAGGCCGGCGTGCTGGCCGGACGCGGTGCTGGCGTCTTCGCCCCGGAGGCACCGGTAGTGCGGGCTGAACTGGCCAAGATGGTTCTGGCCGCCGTAAAGTCGTTGGGATATGCACTGCCGTCTCCACCCGCTGGCAGTGGCCAAAACTGCACCGGGTTTTCTGATGTACCGGCCAGTGCCTGGTATTACGGTTACGTGAAAGATGCCTGCCAGAGCGGGATCGCCCTCGGGTATGGAAAGACGTTTGGACCGAACGACGGCGTCACGCGCGAGGCCGCCGTCACCATGCTGGTGCGGGCATTCGCGCCCGTCATCGCCTCGTCCAACGATACGGCATCGCAGCCCCCGTCGTTCGTGGACGCCGGCACGGTAAACGCCTGGGCACGGCCGGCAGTGAACACGGCCGCCGCCCTCGGGATCCTCACCGGCTACGAGGACGGCACCCTCCGTCCGAGCAGCGTGCTCACCAGGGCCGAGGCCGCGGCCTTGGTCGGGCGGTTTTGGAACCTGGCCCGGCAGTCCGCCAGTGCCGCCCCGCCGGTGGTAGAAAAAGACCCGGGCCCGCCACCGGCGGCAGTGGCCCTGCTCGGCTACGCCACCGTCGACTACGAAGGCGACACCGGTTCTGAGCAGTCGCTCCAGAACCACCCAGGCCTCGTCACGTTCATGGCCAACTTCGCTTACAGCATCACGGGCGACGGACTGCTGCTCGGCCACCCCGCCCCAGAACTGCTGCCGGCGGCCCAGGCCAGCGGAGCAAAGCCGCTCGCTGTGGTGTCAAACTACATGGACGACATTGGCGGCTTCAGCCGCACCCTGATACATACACTTTTGAACAGTCCCGCCCAGCAGGTCTTGCTCATCAACAACATCAGGAATGCACTGGCAGCCGAGGGGTACGCAGGCGTCAACATCGATTTTGAAAATGTGCCGCCCGAAGACCGTGATGAGCTCACCGGCTTTCTGCTCAACCTGGCCACGGCCTTGCAGCCGCAGTACCTTGTGACCGCAGCGCTGCCGGCCAAGACGTACGACGACCCGCAGGATGGCTGGGGAGGTGCGTTTGACTACGCTGCGATTGGAAGCGTGTGCGATTTTGTGGTCATCATGACCTACGACCAGCACTGGGCCACCGCCTCGCCCGGCCCGATCGCGTCGTACGGTTGGGTGGCACAGGTGGCCGACTATGCCGAGCACCGGATACCGCCGCAGAAAATCATGCTCGGTATCGCTGCCTACGGCTACGACTGGAGCGGCGGGGGCAGGGCCCGGGCGGTGCGGGAGACGGACATTCCTGCCCTGGTTCAGGCCCACGGCGGCCAATTACAGTGGTCATCTGCCGACCAGGAAGCGTACTACACGTATACGGCGGACGGCCAAAAGCACGTGGTATGGGTCGAAGATGACCGGGCCGTACAGGCACGGGTGGCGTTGGCACAAAAGCTCGGCTTTCTAGGCGTCGCCGTCTGGCGACTCGGACAAGAAGATGACGGATTTTGGGCCGCAGTCAGCGGGCGACCTTGACCGCTGTGTGTCCCGCAAAGGCCCGGTCGAGCGTGACAATCAGGACCGCCGGCCGGTTGCTCGCATATATACGGCGGATGAAGGCCGGATTCTGGCCCGGCCGGTTGACGCCGAAAATGCCCGTGTACAGGTAGCGGTAGCCGGCGTGGGAGACGATCGTACGGGACATAAGTGAGTAATGGCCGCCCGGCCAGGCAAAATCCACCGGCTGGGCCACCCCGATGGCGTGCAGTTCTTCCGTCATCAGGGCAGTGTCCTTCGCCAGCCGGGCCTCGTATTCCGCGACCGTCTCGCGGCGTCCCGACGGCAGCCAGGCCAGGCTCGTCCAGAACGGGCCGACGCGGCCGTTTGGCGCCACCACCACCGGTTCATGCCCGTCATACGAATGCCCGCCGAACGAGACCAGGCCCGAGGCCAGCATTATTCTCGCCTCCTCCCGGGTGAGATGCCGGCTGTAGGGCGGCTCCCCTGCCCCCGGATGGAACCACTTCATGATTGGAAAGACCAAGGCCGGCACATGCTCCGCTTTCAGGATGGGAAAGGCATACGTGTAAACGCCCTCATAGCCGTCATCAAAAGTCATGAGCACGCCGCGCCCGCGTAGCAAAAACCGCCCTTGCAGATAGGCATGAAACTGGTCGGCAGAAAGAAAGGTGTAGCCGCGCGCTTTGAGGATTTCGATTTCCCGCTGCAGATCCTGGGGGTGGATAATCCCCGGCTGCTCGCGCTGGTGGGGGTTGACGTCGTGATACTCGAGCACGGCTACGCCGTCGTCCAGCGGCCCGACGGAAGCCGACGCACCATCGCACCGGAGCGGCAGCACCAGAAAAGAAAGCAACACCAAAAGCCAAAAGCGCACCCGCAAAGCGGGCATATCAATCACCTTCCCGGCGTGAAAATCAGGACGCCACCATGCTAGCCGCCATGCATTATGGAATGATTAAAAACACGTGCCGGCGCGCTGGCCAGCAAGGCGGCCCCAACGACCCCGGCCTCCGGTCCCAAAAGAGCCGGCACGATGTGTACGTATGTCCGCGGGCCGCCCATGGTCCCCCGGGCGGCTTCCTGCCGTACGGGGGCCAGGAGCACCTCCCCGGCACTGGCGATGCTACCTGCCAGGACGACCACCTCCGGGTCGAGGATGTTGATGATGTTGGCGACGGCGATGCCGATGTACCGCGCTGTTGCCGCCACCACCTCTTCGGCCAGTGGATCGCCGGCACGGGCAGCGTCGAAAATGGCCTTGACGTCGCAGTCCGCACCAAGCGACGACCGGGCGGCCAGGTCCGGACGTTCTTGCAGCAGGCGGACGGCCCGCGCGCGGATGGCCAGGCCACCCGCCAGGGCCTCGAGGCAGCCGTGCCGGCCGCAGCCGCACAATGGCCCGTCGTCCACGATCTTCATG
>CADDZV010000005.1 GCA_902812875.1 Clostridiales bacterium | reverse complement strand
CAGGGCTTTTTCCTTGGACGCAAAGTAAAGGTAGAAGGTCCCCTGGGCGACGCCGGCCCGGGTCACAATGTCGCTGACCGTTGTATGCTCGTACCCTTTTTCAGCGAATAGCGCACTGGCGGCGGCTACAAGGGCTTTGCGCGTCTCTGCGGATCCACGCTCGGCTCTTGCGTGCCCATTGCGATCGTGCTCCACTTGGTTCACCCCGGCGACGAGCCGGCATGAAGCATGGCCATGACCAGCTTCCCCAGGGTCTCGATCACCTCATCCGGGGGCAGCCGGTTTTCCCACAACACCCAACGCATGCCTAGCATGGAACCCATCCCAAGCAGGGCATACGCCAGGGTGTCGAGGTCCTGCACTGTGACCTCGCCGTTGGCCTGTGCCTCCTGCAGCCCGCGGAGGTAGCCTTCGGCGAGACGGCGATAGTACCATTTATAAGTCTCTTCATCCACAAATTGGCTTTGCAGGACGATCCAATACAGGTCGCGGTGTTCAAGCACAAACTCGAAGAAGGTCTGGAACCCCACGCGCTCCTTTTCGGCTCTCGATGGGTAGGCAGCCACCCGCTCGGCGATGCGGCGGCGGAGCTCGTGGCTCATGTACCGTACCAACTCTTGGAAGATACTTTCTTTGCTGTCAAAGTATTCGTAGAACGTGCCGAGGCCAACCCCTGCTTCCCGTGTGATCTCCGCGATCGAGGCATCGTGGTAGCCGTCTTTGCCAAATACTCGCTCGGCGGCATCGAGCAGGCGCTGGCGCGTCGCCATACCCTTCTCTGTAACCGGTTCGCGCAAAAACCTCACCCCAGTTTTGTGGCGGAGCACGTTACTTGCTCCGGTGCCACGTGATCTTCCACCGCAAGCGATTGTCTTCCTGCCAGCGTCATTTTAGGTGTTCGGCAGGAACTCGCAATTCCAGTATAGTATCATCATATCCGAATACCGAATCGGATCACGGATTGACTCACAGACCCAAATGGAAGAGGGATAAGCGTTGACGAATTACAGTTCGCCGGTGAGGATTGCTGGCCTGGGGGTTTACCTGCCCGACCAGGTGGAGACCGCCCAGGAAATTGCGGCCCAAACCGGCATTCCGGCAGACGTGGTCAGGGAGAAAATGGGGCTTCACCGCAAGCACCGCGCCGGACCGGCAGAACACGTGACCGCGATGGCGGCCAAGGCGGCTCAACAGGCCCTGGCCGATGCCCACGTGACGCCAGGGGACATCGACCTTTTGATTTATTTTGGTAGTGAGTACAAGGAGTTCCCCGTCTGGTCTGCCGCGGCTCACGTCCAGCGGTTGATCGGGGCATACAACGCATGGGCCTATGAGATCTACGCCTTGTGCGGCGGCGGCATCGTGGCCTTCAAGACGGCGCGTGACCACCTGCTGGCGGATCCTGCCCTCCGTCGGATCTTGCTGGTGGCGGCCACCCGGGAAGCCGACCTGGTGGACTATACGAACGCCCGCAGCCGGTTTCTCTTCAACATCGCCGATGGTGCGGCCGCGGCCGTGCTCGAACGTGCGGGCGGCGGGGAAAGTCCCGCTCACGATGGGCGTGACCATCGCGTACTCGCTTCCGCTTTGGAAACGGACGGTCGTTTCAGCCTGGATGTGCTGGTGCCGGTCGGCGGCTCGCTATTGCCGCCTGCATCCGAGGGGGCACCGGGGGTTTCGCAGGCCGCGTTGCTCTCGGCGGCAGGACTGCCTTCTGGGGTGCGGTTGGCGCACAAGCTCGATGTGCCCGACCAGGAGGGCATGCGCGCACGGCTAGACCCCGTGAGTTTCGAGCATTTCATGTCGGTAATCGATCGCGCACTGGCGGCGAGCGGTGTCCCGCGGTCTGAAGTACGGTTTTTGGCTGCTACCCACATGAAACGGTCGATACATCAAAAACTGCTGGACACCCTGAATCTGACCTGGGAGCAAACCTATTACCTGGAAAACGAAGGGCACGTACAGGCCGCAGATCAGATCATTGGCCTTGTGGAAGGCGAAAAACTGGGACGGCTACGGCCGGGCGACGTGGCCGTACTGGTGGCGGCTGGTCTCGGTTACACGTGGGGGGCGACGGTTGTCCGTTGGTGATGGGATTGCCAGCTGTGAAAGGAGGGTGAAGGATGGCGTTCGCACGTGCTTCGGATGTCAGTCTATGGTACGAGGTGCATGGGCACGACGGCCCGCCGCTTCTGCTGATCGAAGGGCTGGGGTATGCTTCGTGGATGTGGTTCAAACAGGTGCCTGCCTTTAGCCGTTTTTACCGCACGATCGTTTTCGACAACCGCGGGGTGGGGAAGTCAGACAAGCCGGACATCCCGTACAGCATGGCAATGATGGCAGATGACGCGGCTATGGTCCTCGATGCCGCCGGAATCGAACGGGCGCACATCCTCGGGTACTCCATGGGGTCGTTTATCGCGCAGGAATTTGCTTTGCGGCATCCGGATCGCCTGCACAGGCTGGTGCTTGGCGGCACGAGCCCGGGCGGGCCGGATGTGGTCATTCCGGGGCCGGAGGTTATCCGGGCCATGACGCCGGATCCCAATCTTACGCCTGAGGAAAACATCCGCCGCGGATTGTCGGTAGCTGCCATGCCAGGCTATTACGATTCGCACCCTGACGAACGCGAGACCATCGTGCGTTTCCGGTTGGCGGAACCCACGCCGGTGTATGCCCACCGGCGCCAGTCCGAGGCGGCCGCCCGGCACGATACGTCCGCGCGGCTCGGCCACATCAAGGCGCCTACCCTCGTGATCGTGGCCGAGCAGGACGCAGTGGTCCCGCCTGAGAACGGCTTCCAGGTGGCGCGGGCGATTCCGGGGGCCAAAGTGGCGGTGATTCCGGAAAGCGGGCATCACGCGTTTATCGAAAAGGCTTCGCTCTTCAACCAAATTGTGCTGGACTTTTTACTCGACGTGGATGAAAAGGAGGGGCGAGCATGAACGCAGGTGACTGGCTGGCAGGCCGGGCCCGGATCACGCCCGGAAAGGTGGCGCTGGTGGTGACGCCGGACGCTCTGGCCCCGGGCGCCAGGCGGGAACCGGAACCCCTGGCTGGCCACGGGCAGCCACCCGCCCGCGGGGGCATCGAGGGGGCACGGCGATACACTTATCGCGATCTCGAGGAGCGTGCCAGCCGCCTGGCCGCGGTCCTGCGTGGCATGGGCGTCGGCAATGGCGACCGGGTCGCGGTCTTGGCCCCCAACGGGGTCGTGCACGTCGATACCATGTTTGCCTGTGCCAAGCTTGGCGCTGTTTTTGTGCCGCTGAACGTGCGTCTCGCCCTGGGAGAACTGCGGGAGACCATGCTCGATGCGGAGCCGGCGGTCCTTCTTTATGACCAAAGCCTAGCGGGTGCTGCGGCGGCCCTGAAAGAAAGTGTGCCGTCTTTGCAACATGTGCTCGACACTGGCCGTGGATACGTGGAGGCCCTCGGGTCGGCTGTGGGTGCGGGTGGCGTCCCGGTGGACGTAGATTTGGACGATCCCTGGATGTTGCTCTACACCGGTGGCACGACGGGCAAGAGCAAGGGGGCCATAATCACCCACCGGCAGGTGCTCTTCAACGCCATCAATACCCAGGTGTCCTGGGGTCTGCGCCCCGACGATATTGCACCGATCATCACGCCCATGTTTCACACAGGCGGTTTGAACGTTTTCGCCACGCCGCTCTTTCACCTCGGCGGCACGATGGTGCTGACGGGGCCTTTCCGTCCGGCCTTGTTCCTGGACGTGATTGCTCGCGAAGGCTTGACCGTAGTCTTCATGGTGCCGTCGATGTTCCAGAGCCTGGCGCAAGACCCGGGCTTTTCGCACGCGGATTTTTCGAGCGTGCGTTTTTTTATCTCGGGCGGTGCTTCCTGTCCGCGCCCGGTGATCGAGACGTACTGGGCGAAAGGGGTGATGTTCAAGACCGGCTACGGTCTTACGGAAGTAGGCCCCAACTGTTTTGCCATGCCGGATGAGCTGGCCCGGCAACGTCCCGGGTACGTGGGCTTCCCGGTCGTACACAGCGAGATGAAGCTCGTGGACGACGACGGAAACGAGATTGCCGGCGAAGGTACGGGCGAATTGTGCATCCGGGGACCGCATGTGACCGCCGGCTACTGGCGCAAGCCGGATGCTACCCGCGAGGTGCTGGTGGACGGCTGGTTTCATACCGGCGATATCGCCCGCCGGGACGCGGACGGTTGCTACGCGATTGTGGACAGGAAAAAAGACATGTTCATCAGCGGGGGCGAAAACGTCTACCCCTTGGAGATCGAGACGGTTCTGTATACACATCCGGCGGTGGCCGAGTGTGCCGTGGTCGGGGTGCCGGATGACCGGTGGGGCGAGGTGGGCAAGGCGGTGGTGGTCCTGCGGCCCGGCATGGCCGCCACATCCGAAGCCATCACCGCTTACCTCCGGGAACGGCTTGCCCACTACAAGGTGCCCAAATACGTAGAGTTCCGCGATGAACTGCCCAAGAACGCAGCAGGCAAGGTGCTCAAGCGGTCCTTGCGATAGGACTTTCTACACCAAGGGGGCATGGTTTATGCCGGAGATTCGTACTTCTCGCCTGCGGGTTCACTATCTCGAACGGTCCGCGGTTCGGGCCAGCTCGGCGGCGGCGCCGCTTGTGCTTTTGGTCCACGGCAACGTGTCGTCGTCTCTTTTTTACCGGCCCCTGATGGCTGCCTTGCCGCCGGAATGGCACGTACTGGCCCCTGATCTCCGGGGTTACGGGGAGACGGAGCCGCTACCCATCGACGGGACCCATGGCTTGCGGGACTGGTCGCTCGATCTGTGGTCATTCGTGGATGCGCTGGGTTTCGGCGACCGGCCGGTACATCTCGCGGGTTGGTCGATGGGAGGCGGTGTTATCGCCCAGATGGCCATTGACCGGCCGGAGGCAGTGGCGTCTTTGACGTTGATTTCTCCGCTTTCGCCTTATGGGTTTGGCGGCACACGTGATCCGGAAGGCACACCGTGTTTTTCAGATTATGCCGGTTCCGGCGGCGGCACAGTGAATCGCGATTTTGTGCGGCTTTTGGCCGCCGGCGACCGGAGCAACGATCCGAACGGCCCGCGGGCGGTAATGCTTAATTTTTACGTCAAACCGGGGTTCCGACCCGATCCTGCTGTCGAGGAGGAGTGGCTGACCGCCATGCTCTCTACGCGCATCGGCGATGACTTCTACCCCGGCGATTTTGTGCCTTCGCCCAACTGGCCCGGCGTGGCGCCGGGGCTGCGCGGGGTCAATAACGCCATGTCTCCCAAATATGTCAACCTTTCCGGGTTGGCCGAAATACATCCGCAGCCGCCCATCCTCTGGGTGCGGGGTGCCCATGACCAAATCGTGTCTGAGCGTTCCCTGATGGACTTCGGCACCCTCGGCGAAATGGGGATTGTGCCCGGGTGGCCGGGTGCGGAAACCGTGCCTCCGCAGCCGATGGTGTCGCAAACGCGGTTTGTGCTGGACCGCTACCGCGCAAGCGGCGGCCGTTACGTGGAGGTCGTGTTCGAGCATTCGGCTCACTCGCCGCACCTGGAGGAAGCTGACCGGTTTGTGGAGCTGTTCGTGTCTCACGTATGCTCCGCCTGCTGACAGGCAAGTTAGCATTTTTCGCGACAGTTTTGGAATCGCAGCAGGAATCCCAGACCGTCGGGCGAATCTCCTTAGCACAATCCGAACCACGATTCGGTATTCAGAAAAGCAGGAGGGTGAAGGCGATGGGCGGTTTTCGGGCGGGCAGGTTGGTTGTGCTGGTCGGGCTTTTGCTGGCGGTAGCCGTCGCCGCTTCTGGTTGCGGCGGGGCGGCCAAGTCATCCGCTACGGAGCCGATCAAAATCGGTCTTGTCACCTCGGTCACCGGTGCGCTGGCGGGCTACGGGGCGCAGGAAATTCAGGGCTTCAAGCTGGGGCTTGAGTATGCCACCAATGGCACGAACCAGGTGGCAGGGCATCCGATCGAGCTTGTCATTGCGGATGACACGGGTTCGCCCGATGTTGCCAAGCAGAAGGCCTTGGAGCTTCTCACCCAAGACCACGTCCAGATTCTCCAGGGCACTGCCAATAGCTCGTGTGCTTTGGCGATCGAGCCGCTGGCCCTACAGTACAAGACCATCTTCGTGATCGGTCCCGCCGTGGCGGACTCCCTGACCAATGCGCAGAACTGGAACAAGTATATTTTCAAGGTCTCGCGGAACTCGTCGATGGACGCACAGGCCGCGGTCGGTTCCATTACCGAGGCGGGGGCCACGGTTGCTCAGCTGGCGCCGGACTACGCCTTCGGGCACGATTCGGTGACCGCGTTCAAGAACTATGCCACCAGTGCAGGCCTCAAGGATGTTTTGGATGTGTTTGCCCCGCTTAACACCACGGACTTTACGCCGTACCTGCAGCGCATCATCCAGGCCAAGCCTCAATACCTCTACGTTACCTGGGCGGGCTCTGGCGGGCCGTGGAAGGACATCATGAACATCAAGCTCATGGACAAAGGCATCAAGATCGTCACGGGGGTGCCGGATATCGCTTCGATCAAGGCACTGTTCACGGGCATGGCTGGGATGCGTGGTTTTACCGACTACTATTACACCCTGCCGAAAAACCCGGTGAACGATTGGCTCGTGCAACATAACCAGTCCGAATACAACGCGCCGCCGGACCTGTTCACACCGGATGGCTTTGCGGCAGCCCAAGTCATCGTCAAGGCCCTGCAGCTTACCAACGGCAATCCGGACGGCGATGCCATGTCCGCCGTCATGGAAGGCATGACGGTCGATTCTCCGAAAGGACCCCTGACGTTGCGGGCTTCTGACCATCAGGCTTTGCAGACCATGTACGCGGTGGAACTCCAGAACGTGCAGGGACAGGATTATCCCGTGCCTGTACTGATCAAAGAGCTGCGGCCGGAACCGCCGGTAACGAACGGACGGTAAGTTAAAGGGTGATGCTGTTTCATGGCTGCGACGTTGGAGCTCATGGAAGTGTCCGTTACCTTTGGTGGGGTGGCGGCGCTCAGCCGGGTCGATCTGGCGATCGAGGAGGGCGAGCTCCTGGCCCTGATCGGGCCCAACGGATCTGGTAAAACCACGCTCCTGAACGCAGTCAGCGGCCAAGTGCGACTGGCGGCTGGGCAAATCTGGTACGCCGGCCGGCGCATCGACCACTTGCCGGCGTACCAGCGGAGCCGCCTCGGGATCGGCAGGGCCTTCCAGCAGGTTAACCTCTTTCCGGGGCTGTCAGTAGCGGAAAACCTGCGGCTGCCGGTGGCGGCCCGCCTGGGGCTCGGATGGCGGGTCTGGCGGGAGGCGGGCGGTTATCCAGAGGTCAACCGTGCGGTCGACGACCTTCTGCGGGAATTTGGCCTGCAAGACAAGGCCGGTGTGGCGGTCGGAAGCTTGGCACACGGCGAAAAGCGCGTGCTGGACGTGGCCGTGGCATTGGCGCTGCGGCCACGTCTTTTGCTTCTGGATGAGCCTACGGCTGGCATGGCGGTGGAGGAAGTGCCGCGTATCGCTGAACTGATACGGCACGTGCACGAAAAGACTGGCATCACCGTCGTGGTGATCGAACACCGCATCGACGTAGTCAAGGCCTTGGCCGAGCGCATCGTGGTGCTCTACGATGGGCGTGTGCTGGCGGCGGGGACCCCGGCCAGCATCATGGCAGACAAAAAGGTGCAGGAAGTGTACCTCGGTGGTTTATACGCGCAGCGCGACTGAAAAAACCGGTGACCAGGCTAATGACAGCCCACCGGTGCTGGTGCTCGAAAATGTGCACGCTTATGTGGGGTCGTTCCACATCCTGCAGGGGGTGAGCCTGCAGGTCCGGGACAGGCACATCACGGTCTTACTCGGCCGCAACGGGGCTGGCAAGACCACGACCGTGCGGACCATCATGGGCCTGGTGCCGCGGTCCACCGGGGGCATCCGGCTGGCGGGGCAGGAAATCCGCAGCTTGCCACCCGACGAGATTGCCCGCCGCGGGGTGGCCTATGTCCCCGAGGACGCTGGCATTTTCCCCCATCTGACCGTGGCTGAGCACCTCATGCTGGTGTCCGGCGGCAACGGTGCGAGCCGCACCGCGGCTCTGGAGGAGGTGCTCGCGCTGTTTCCCGATTTGAAACAGGCTTGGCGGAAGCGTGGCGGAGCGCTGAGCGGCGGTCAGCGGCAGATGCTCGCGGTGGCACGTGCGTTCGTCATGCGAGCCGGGCTTCTGGTTATCGATGAACCGAGCAAGGGGCTGGCCCCGGTAATGGTTGAGCGGCTGATGGAAAGCCTCCTCCGGTTCAAAGACCACGGGAGCGTATTGCTGGTCGAACAGAATTTTCTCATGGCCAGCCGCATCAGCGACGACTTCTACTTGATTGATCACGGTACCACCATTCGTCACGGGGCCATGGCGGAACTGGTGGCGGACCGCGAGCTGCAACATCGTTACCTGGGGATCTGAACAGGTGACTACCGGGGTGGGTGGATGGAGACCTTTCTGACGCTATTGTTCAGCGGACTGAGCACAGCCGCCTTGTACTATCTTTTAGCCGCCGGGCTTTCCCTGTCGTTCGGCTTGCTGAGGGTGCTCAACTTCGCGCACGGGGCCGTGTTTGTCTGGGGCGGCTATACGGGGATGTTTGTGTACCAGCTCACGCATTCGCTTGCACTGGCTGTTTTGGCCGGGACGCTTTTGGGCGGCGCCCTTGGCTGGGTTTTGGAACGTACGCTTCTGCGGCCGGCATACGGCAACATCGTGGTGCAGGTGCTCACGACGCTGGGAGCGTTCTATGTGCTCAGCGAAGCGATCAAGATTCCGTTCGGACCGGACCAGGTGGGGGTGGGGGTACCGGCCTTTTTGCACGGGGCCTGGATGTTACGGGGCGTAGCGGTCGTCAAGGTGAACGTTTTGCTTGTCAGCGTGGGACTGCTGGTATGGGGCTTGGGGTTGGTTTGGCTCACCCGCACCCGCCTGGGCTTGATTGTGCGGGCTGGCATTGACAACCCGGAGATGGTCATGGCATTGGGAATACCGATCCGCCGGGTATTCACGGCGGTGTTTGCGGCCGGTGCCGCTCTCGCCGCCCTTGGGGGTGTCCTAGCTGGGCAGTACTTCGGGGCGCTTTCGCCGGACATGGGGCTTCAGAACATGTTAAACGCTTTCATTGTGGTCGTGGTCGGCGGCCTTGGCAGTTACAACGGGACAGCCGTCGGTGCCCTTTTGGTCGGGTTGATTGGAGCTTTCGCAAGCTATTATCTCCCTTCCCAAATCGTGGGAGCCGTGAATGTCTTGATCATGGCCCTGGTGCTCATATTCAGGCCCGAAGGGCTTTTTGGCGAAAAGGAAGTTGTCGTATGAAGAAACGCGGACGATTATTCTGGACGGCGGTGTCGGTACTGGTGCTGGCGGGGCTTGTGGTGTTCCCCACGATGTGGGCACCAGTGTGGCTTTTGTCACTGGCCGGGCAGATCATGGCTTTCGCTTTGTTTGCAATGAGTTTTGATCTCTTGTTTGGTTATGCAGGCGTAATCTCGTTCGGGCAGGCAGCTTTCTGGGGAATCGGTGGTTACGCAGTGGCGATCGCCAGCCGCGCCGGTGGCGGTGCCATTGCCACGCTGCTGCTGGGTGCCGTGGCCGGTATCTTACTGGCAGCCGCCCTGGGATTGGTGGAGGGGTTTATCCTGTCGAGGGTGAAAGCCGGCTACTTTGCCATGGTAACGCTGGCGATCAGCCAGATCCTTCTTTTGCTGGCCAGCAGCCAGAACCTCCGGCCGTTAACGGGTGGCAGCGATGGGCTCAACGTGTATGTGCCACGCTTTTTGCTCGTTGGCCCAGCTACATACTACCTGCTGTTCGCGGTGCTGGTGCTGAGCTTTGTCGTGCTTTACCGGTTCGTCCGCAGCCCGGCAGGGCTCGTTTGGCGGGGCATGCGGGAAAACGAAAGCCGGATCGAGTCGCTGGGGTACAATGTGCTTGCGTACAAGGTGGCCGTGAACGTCGTTGCGGGAATGTTTGCGGCCGTGGCCGGAATGCTGTACATGCTGGTAATCCAGATCGCCACTCCGGAGCTTTTCGGATTGTCCAACAGTCTTGATGCCCTTCTCATGGTGATCATTGGCGGTGCAGGTACGCTTGTCGGGCCGGTGGTCGGGGCCGTCATTCTTGTATTGGCTGAGCACGAGCTCAGTAGTATCGGCAGCAGCGTACCGTTTTTAAGCCACTGGCTCATTCTGTTTGGGCTGATGTTTATTTTGATCGTCATGGCAGCACCGCGCGGCCTCATGGGTACCCTCGACAAAATTCGCGACAGCATCTAAGCGGCACCAACTAGGCGGCACTCCTCTTGCAGGGTGCCGCTTTTCGTATACTATCCTTGATGTATACTATCTCGGTTGGAGTGCCTATGGACGCTGAAAAATACGACTACATAACCACGGAACGCCGCGGAACCCAGGGAGAACTTGTGGTTGTAAGGTTGAACCGGCCGGAGGTCCTGAACGCCTTTAACACCGGGATGGCTACCGAGCTCGAAGCCGTTTTCCGCCGTTACAGCTCTGACGCCGGTCTACGAGTGGTTATCCTTACCGGCGAAGGCGGTCGGGCGTTTTGCACCGGTGCCGACCTCAAAGAACGGCAGGGCATGAGCGACGCCGACTGGCGAGTCCAGCACCAGCTTTTTGAGCGCATGTTCCTCGAGATCAAGAACTTCCCGCAGCCGGTGATTGCCGCCGTGGAAGGCTATGCCCTGGCCGGCGGCCTTGAGCTCGCATTGATGGCTGATCTCATCGTTGCCTCCGAATCTGCTCGCTTTGGACTCTCAGAAATTCGCCGTGGCATCCTGCCCGGCGGCGGTGGACTGCAAAATCTGCCCCGGGCGATCGGCATCCGCCGCGCCAAGGAGCTCATTTACACCGGCCGGATCATCGACGCTCAAGAGGCATTGCAGTGGGGCATGGTGAACCGCGTGGTACCGGCAGGCCAGGCGCTGGCATGTGCCCTGGATGTGGCCGCCGAAATCGTGGAAAGTGCCCCCATCCCGGTGCGTCTGGCCAAGGTCGCCATTGACCGGGGCACCGGGGTTGATTTCGATACGGGGTACCGGCTCGATCTGGCCCTCTACGAAGTCACCGTTGGCACCGAGGACCGCCGCGAGGGGGTGGCGGCCTACAACGAGAAAAGAAAGCCGCAGTGGCGTAACCGCTGAAGCGGCGCCTTATGTAAACCGATCAGATGGGAACAGACTGGGGGTATAGGCCTTGAGTACGGTGGCTCCAGCAAAAGCGCAGCCGGAGAGCCCGGAGGCTCCGGCAATCGTGGTGAGCGGCAACCGGGACCATACGGTTGACGAAATCAGGACGCTTCTTCGTAATACGGACGTGGCCGTGATCGCCACGGCGTCTGGCGAGCACATCCGCCAGCGGACCATGCATTTGGGTTTTGAAGAGGATTTCTCGATTTATCTAGCCAGCATGCATAACGATCCAAAAATCCTGCAATTCATAAACCATCCGCACGTGTCTATTCTGGTCCTGCGGCGCGATGGCCCGATCACGGAATCGGAAGAGGTCGAATACACCGGCAGGGCGATCCTGCTCAAGGATCCCGCCGATCGGGAACGCTGCCTGCAGGCCACGGCCCGGACATCGCCGGTGGTGCAGGCCCTGGCGGCGCAGAACCAGACGAGTGTCCTGGACTGCATTCAAATCGTCCCCGAGACCATCAAATACAGGAAATTCAATGAGATCGTAAAAGGGACGCCGCCTACGGTGCTCGAGTTTCCGCACCACCAGCGGGCGGCGGACGATCTTGCCCAGCTTCGAATGAAGCTTGGCAGCTGGTGGACCGCCATCCGCGTGAATTCGCTGACCGCTTCGCTGGTGCCCGTGCTCGTCGGGACGGCTGCCGCCTGGGCGGAACGCGGGCGGTTGAACCTGGTGACGTTCCTGGTGACGCTCCTGGGAGGGGTGCTGGCCCAGGTAGCAGTAAACCTGATGAATGATTATTACGACCACCGGGCACTGGCCGACGAGGGTAACCAGTCGTTCGTGCGCCCGTTCAGCGGCGGCAGCCGGGTGATCCAGCTGGGCCTTTTGACGCCGCTCGAGGTGCTTGTTGGTGCTATTACGGCGATGGTGTTGGCGGGTGTCGCCGGGCTGTACCTGACCTGGTACGCGGGCCCGCTGGTGCTGGTGTTGGCGGCCGCCGGTGCCGTGGCGATCTTGACCTACAACCGGCCACACGGTTTCAGCCTCATCCGCATAGGGCTTGGCGAGGCCTCGATCGGTCTGAGCTTCGGTGTGTTCATGGTGCTGGGGGCTTACTACGTGCAGGCGGGGAGCCTGAGCTGGGCGGCCCTGGCGGCTTCTTTCCCGGTGGGGCTTTTGATCACCGCCATTATTTACATCAACGAGTTTCCCGACGCCGAAGCGGACGCCAAGGCTGGCAAGCCCACATTGGTGGTGCGGTGGGGGCAAGAAAGGGCTTTGGCACGGCTGGGATGGTTTATTTGGCCGGCTTTCCTTTTCATCGTGGCCGGCGCGTTTATCCGCCTGTTCCCGCCGGCAGCGCTGGCGTCGCTGGTCGGCGCGCCGCTGGCATGGCGGGCGATCACTCACGCCCGTGAGCATCACGCGGACCCGGTGGACATGGCTCCTGCCAACGCCTGGGTGGCCTTGACGCACTTGGCGGTCGGACTTGGTCTCGCCGTGGGGTACGCGGGCGATGCCCTGGGAGTGAAGGGGCTGCCGGTCACTACGGTCTTCGCGGTGTTGTCGGTGTGGTTTGTGTGGTACATGCATGTGTATACGATGCGTCTCATGGCGGCTTCGCAGACCGTCCGCCGGGCGCTGTGAGCGACGCGCCAGGGCAAAACAGTGCGTCCCAGCGGCTGGCGCCAACCGGCTCCTTTTTATACACTGCATGGCAGGAAACCGACGAGGCGCCGCGAATCATAGGCAAATATGAAATACGTCAGAAGCTTGTGTCGCTTCCATCGCATTTTGCTGTACCTGGTAGTGCTTTTGGTACCGGCGTTGCTTTGGGGTGCGGCCCGTCCCGCGTTCGGAACCGTGGTGCTGGAGCTCGACGGGCAGCGGCTCGCTACCGACGTTCCCCCGGTGGTGGAGTCCGGCCGCGTGCTGGTCCCGTTTCGCAGCCTACTTGAGGCCCTCGGGGCCCAGGTGACTTGGGACGCACGCACACGCACTGCGAGTGCCGTACGCCGGGGCCAGTATGTTCAGCTCACGGTCGATTCCACCCTGGCATTGGTAAACGGCAACCAGGTGCAAATCGATGTCCCGGCCCGCAACTTGAACGGCCACATCTTTGTTCCGGCACGATTTGTGTCGGAACAGCTCGGAGCTTCGGTCGAGTGGGATGCGACGGCGAACGTTGTAAGGATTTCCTCACGGCCTGGGCTGCGAACCGTCACGGAGTCAGTGGCGGTCAACGGGAAGACTTACTCCGCTCGCGTGGTGGAAATCCCCCGTAGTGCCGGGCTGAAAGCTGAGGTGGCTTTGGCCCAGGGCCGGGTGGGAGCGGTGGAGGATTTGGCGGGCATGGCGTCCCGCGTCGGCGCGATTGCCGCCATCAATGGTACATACTTCCAGGCCTACGCGACGCCGCCGGATCCCTGGAACACCATCATCTACGACGGACGCGCGGTACATGTCGGCGATCCGCGGGGCACGGTGGGTTTCCGGGGTGACGGTACAGCCGTGATCGGGCTTTTACAGGTAAAAATCGAGGGGGAGCTGGACGGGTCGTATGCCTGGCCGAACAACTGGTACGCGTACGGACTTAACCACACGCCCGCTCCAGGCGGTTCGAGCGTGTACATTTTCACACCCGATCACGGTCCGAACCTTGGTTTCGCGTATGGCACCGCCGTGGTGGTCGAAAACGGGCAGATCCAGTCCGTGGTTACCGACCAGGACGTGACGATTCCGCCGGATGGCTTTGTGATCAATCTCACTGGCAACGAGACATACCTTTTGGACCGGTTTACCCCCGGGCTAAGCATAGGATACCGCACGGTATTCACCGACGCCTACGGTCGCGACTGGTCGGGGGTTACCGCGGCGGTGGCCGCCGGGCCGCTCCTTCTCGTCGACGGGCAGGTGGTGGTGAACCCGGCGGCAGAAAGATTCCAGGAAGACAAGATTCTCACGCTTGCCAGCACCCGGAGTGCAATTGGCATCAAGCCCGATGGTACCGTGCTTCTTGTGGTGGTTCCTGGCATCACGGTCAGCGATATGGCCGTTCTCATGCAGTCACTGGGAGCCCGCGACGCGCAGTGCCTTGACGGCGGCGGGTCGAGCGGATTGTGGTTCCGCGGGCACTATATCTTCCAGCCTGGGCGCCTACTCTCCAACGCCCTGGTGTTTGTGCCACAAGACGGCCCTTAATTGCTTGGCGATACCCGGAGCAGGATTTTCCCCACATGAGCACGGCTTTCTATCAGTTGCTGGGCTTTGGCCGCGTCTGGCAAGTCGAAACGGGCACCGATCACTATCCGTAGCTGCCCCGAGGCCAGGTAGCCCAGGACTGCCTCTGCCGCCGGGCGCAGTGCCTGCGGCCGGTAGCGGCGGTAGGTGCTCGAGCTGTAACCGATGACGGCTCGGGTGGGACCGTGCAGGTCGCGCGTGCTGACGTGGCCGGCTTCGCCGCTCGTGTGGCCGTACATGACGATGCGGCCAAAAGTGGCCAGGCACGAAAGCCCTCGGTCGAAGACCGGGCCGGCGACCGAGTCGAGAATGAGATCAGCGCCGGCGCCACCGGTGATCTCGTTGACGCGGGCGGCAAAATCCTCGGCTTCGTAGTTGATCACGTAATCGCAGCCGAGCTCCCTGGCCAAGGAGGCTTTTTCGTCACTTCCCACGGTGCCAATCACGCGGCCGGCCCCCATGATTTTTGCCAGCTGCACGGCGGTGCTGCCGACGCCGCCTGCCGCGGCGTGCACGAGTACGGTTTCGCCTGGGGCCAGCCGCCCCGCGAGGGTGAGCAGGTTGTACGCGGTAATCCCCACGGTGGGAAAGGCCGCTGCGGTCTCCGGACCGACGCCTGCAGGCACGGGAAAGGTGAGTGCGGCCGGGGCCAATGCCAGCTCGGCATAGCTGCCGCTGGCGGTGAAAGCAGCCACCTTTTGCCCGCGCTCGAGCCCGCTGACCCCCCGCCCGACGCCCACGATGGTGCCGTATACGTCCAGGCCCGGGACGACGGGCGGCGGGCTGCCGGCGTGGTAGGTGCCGCGTCGCAGTTGCACGTCGGCAAAGTTGACGCCCGCAAGCTCGGTCTTGATGAGCACCTGCCCTTCGCCGGGGACCGGGTCGGGCCAGTCCTGATAGTTCAAAACCTCGGGACCGCCATGGCGGGTTACCACAACCGCCTTCATCCTTACCGCTCCTTATGCTCGGATGTCACAGCGGCAACCTGACGCCCAGATTGCTGGCCACCGCCCGGCGGTATACTTCGTCGGCAACGGCGATGTCCTCGAGGGCGACTCCCAGGTTTACTGACATGATGCGGTCGGCCGCCGGGTGGCGTCTGGCCGTTTCTTTGCCGCTCACCACGTCTCCCAGGTCTATGTGCGGCTGCGGGCACCCCTGGAAGTAGCCATGCTCCTGGTAGTAAAGGTACTGCGGAATGTCGTCGGTGACCAGGACATCCACGGCCCGCATACTCGCGGCAGTAAAGTAGGAGTCAAAATCAAGCGGTACCGCCACCACTCCTGGGCTGAGCCAGTCGGGCTCGATGATCGGTTTCGGGTTTCTCAAAATTGGACCGGCGGTCACCACGACATCGCACCCTTCAACAGCGGCGCGAGGCGTGTCGACGGGGGTGATGTGGATTCCTGTGCGCGCTGCCATTTCAGTGACAAACGCGGCTGTACGGTTACGGTCGATGTCATAGCAACGGACCTCGGTAATTTTGCGCACGTGGGCCACGGCTTCCAGGTTCGCACGGCCCTGTACACCCAACCCGAGAATGCCCATGGTGTGGGCATCCTGACGTCCGAGATGCTTGACGCTCACTGCGGTGGCGGCGGCAGTGCGCACCGCGGTTATCCAGGTGCAGTCCATCACCGCGCGTGGGAATCCGGTGGCCGGATCGTTGAGGATGATGAGGCCGGTGATGTACGGAAGGCCGCGAGCCTGGTTTTGCGGGTATCCTGATACCCATTTCATGCCTGCTGCCCCCACTCGGCTCAGCCAAGCGGGCATTGCGTGGATGAAGGCATCGCCCTCCGGATGAAGCCCTGGCTTGGGGGGCAGCTCGACAAAACCTTGTGCTTTCTCCAGGAATGCACGTTCTACTAGGTCTATGATCTCAGGCATCCGCAATCCAACTGCTTCTACATCGGCCCGGGAAAGATACAGGAGATCATTTGCCATGGTTTCACCATCCTCTGACCCGCAAGGGGAGAGCCCGCCGCTTTCTCCGCAGACGTTTCGAGTACGTCGACATCGCGACATCAAGTGTTTCGTCGACAGGCAGCCGGTTCCTTCCAGGTGCCGATCTTACAGGATCGCAGGTTGGAAGAGCGAATCTTGTATAAAACATCAATCACTTTTTCCGCACGGCGAGGAGAAGAAGTTGGCCCGCAGGGTAGGTTTGCCGGCACAGGGGATGCCAGCAGAAGAGTTGTTGCAGGCAATGCGAGACATGAAGGCGCAAGATGCCAATTGGCGTGGCGGGCGTACGTGGAGTTTGGTGTACTACGCTGGCGATGAACACACCCGGGTCATTCAAGACGCATACAATCTGTTTTTCATGGAAAATGCCTTGAACCCCACCGCCTTTCCCAGCCTGCAACGCATGGAGAACGACGTGGTAGCGATCACGGCAAGCCTGCTTGGAGGCAACGATGAGACCGCCGGCACCATGACATCCGGCGGTACCGAAAGCATTCTTTTGGCCGTGAAAACCTATCGCGATTGGGCGCGTGCGATGCATCCGGAGATCACCGCTCCGGAGATGGTGCTACCCGCGTCCGCCCACCCGGCGTTTCTCAAAGCGGCACACTACTTCGGTGTGAAGCCAGTGTTGGTGCCGGTGGCGGCGGATCTCCGGGCCGACGTCCAGGCCATGGCGGCTGCGATTACACGGAATAGCATCCTCTTGGTCGGTTCTGCACCTTCTTACCCGCATGGAGTGATCGACCCCATCGAGCCGCTCGCGGCCGTGGCTAAGGAGCGGGGACTGGGTTTTCATGTCGACGCCTGCCTTGGGGGCTTTCTGCTTCCATTCGCCCGGCGCCTGGGTTACCCGGTGCCGCCGTTCGACTTGAGCGTGGACGGTGTTACCTCCATCTCGGCCGATGTGCACAAGCACGGTTATGGAGCCAAGGGAGCCTCGGTGATTCTTTATCGCAACCAGGCGCTCCGAAACTACCAGTTTTTTGTTGCCACTGACTGGTCCGGTGGGGTATATGCGTCGCCAGGCATGGCCGGCACGAGGTCCGCAGGGTCGATTGCTGCCGCCTGGGCGTCATTGCATGCGATGGGGGAGGACGGCTTTCTAAGGGTTACCAGGCAGGTGCTCGAGACCACACGCCGTCTGATAGATGGGATAAATGCCAGTGACGGCCTGCACGTGCTGGGCCGTCCTGACGCCAGCGTCTTCGCATTCGTGTCTGACGATGCGGACGTGTTCGCCATGGCGGACGCGTTGGAGCGTCGCGGCTGGCACATGGACCGCCAGATCATGCCACCGAGCCTTCATCTCATGGTGACGCCGGCACATGAACCTGTCGTGGACCGTTTTCTGGCCGATCTCCGCGCGGCCCGTCAAGAAGTGCTGGACGATCCCTCGCTGGTTCAGCAGGGCGTCACGCCTCTCTACGGAATGATAGCCACTCTCGCCGACCGGGGAATGGTCAACCAGGCCGTTTTGGCCCTTTTGAACAGCATCTACAGCAGCTGAGAGGGAATGGGCGTGGGCACAGAACTGAAGCACACCATGGGCGTGGGCATGGCCACGTTGACATTGATTGGTTATGTGATCGGACCGGCGATTTTTGTCCTGCCAGGCCAGCTCGCACCCAGTACTGGGCCGGGGCTATTTCTCGCATACATTTTGGCTGTGATTCCGGCCATTTTCGCCTGCGTTGTAACGGCGGAAGTGGCGAACGCCTTCCCCACGAGTGGCGGCGGCTATGTGGCTGTAAGCCGGGTGCTGTCGCCGTTTTGGGGTTTCATGATGGTCTGGACGGTGATCATTTCGGTGGGCGTAGGTGTGCCGCTGCTGGCGTATGGTTTTGCCCAGTACCTGGCGTATTTCATTCCGGGCCTGAACTTGACTGCCACTGCGTTGGCGGTGGTGGTGGTATTTACGGCGATCAACATGCTCGGGATCACCTTGGCGGAATGGATCCAGGCGGCGATGGTAATCGAAATGGTTTTGGCCCTTTTGCTTTTTTCCGCCGGGGGGCTGTGGCGCGGAAGTGCCCACTTGATGACGCCGTTGCTGCCAAATGGCATGATCCCGGTCCTGATTGCCAGTGCGCCCGCCTATCTGTCTTACACGGGGTTCATGGTACTGGCGGAAATGAGCGGTGAGATCCGGGATCCGCAGCACACGGTACCGCGGAGTTTGGCTCTGGCTTTGTTCATCATATTTGTGGTTTACGTTTCAGTGCCTTTGGCCCTCACGCGCCTGGTGCCTTGGTCATCGCTAGGGGGCAGCCTGCCGGCCGTGGGCCTGGCGGCCAAGGTGTTTTTGCCTGGCTGGGCGGCCAATGTGATTTCACTCAGTGCCCTGGCGGGCGCCGCGACATCCATACACGGGGTACTGCTTATCCAGTCGCGGGATGTATTCGCGATGGCCAAAGACCGCGTGCTGCCGGAAATTTTCAGCCGGGTGAGCGAACGGTTTGGCGTACCCACGCTGGCAGTCCTTTTACTGGGGGCGTTGTCCTTCGCCGGTGTGCTCCTCGGCCAGTCGATTACCAACTACGCCATCATGACCGTCCTTGGCTTTATGATCATCCAGATCCTGGTGGCCACCGCGATGTCGCTTTTGCCCCGTCGGATGCCGGAAGTGTTTGCCGCTGGTATTTGGCGGCCAAGTGCGGCCCAGCGTGTTTTTTTCAATGGCGGACTGGTAATGCTATCCATCTTGTTCATTGTCATCGCCATCACGCAGAGCACAGTCTCAACACTCATGTATCTGGGCTTTGTGGCCTTGGGGGCTGGCTACTACACATGGAGACGGAAGGTGCTGGAAAAATCCGGATATGACATCGCGAAGGCATTGCGGACAACCAAAGGCGCTGCCAGCTGACCATGCCTACATTGGCACCGCCTGGCCGGCGGGCACGAAATACAGGTAGGCTTCGTGCACAGGACGCCCGAGGATGCCCTCGACGGCCCGGCGGTAAACGTTGATCTGGCCCTTGTAGGCCAATGACGCTACGGCCGGGTCGCCGTCGCCGGTTTTGTAATCCACCAGTACAAACCCCTCCGGCTCTTCGATCAGAAGATCGATGGTGCCCTGCACGATCACTTTCTCCTGGCCGCCGACCGCCGGATCAAGGTCGGGGTAGACCTCCAGGGCTGGCACGGCGAGGGTGAACGCCACCTCGCGCCGGACACGCTCCGGGTGGGCGCGGGCCCGGCGGCCAAGCGGCGAGGCAAAAAACAAGGCCAGCGGCTGCACGTCGACCGCCTCGGCATCGGCGGCGGTGATGAGGTGCCTGGCGACCATTTCCTGCAGCTGGTCCGCCAAGTCTGCCGCGTCGCACGTCCGTGCGAGATCCACGTGCTGCAGGACACGATGCAGCAGGGTGCCGAGCTCGGCCGGGGTAAGCTGGCGTTTGGCCTGTATGAATTGCGGCCGGCGGACCAGGTTCGGGCCGGCGTCGTGCGGCGGCAGATAGGCCGCGGGTGGTTCGTCCCCCGACTGGAACGGGGCCGGGATTTCCGTTGCCGCAAGCTTGGCAAACCGCTGGCTCAGTTGGGCGTACGGGTACTTCCAGAAAAGTTTCGACTGCAGGGGCTGGACTGTTTCGGGGGCGAACGTCCGGCCGAGCGGCACCATGGCCCCGATACCTTTCCAGTCGATAGGGCCTTTCTCCTGCGTACTGGCACCGGGGTCCAGTGCTGCCGCCATGTTTTGTAGGTTCCACACCTGCACCTGCCAGCGCGAGGGATGACTGGTCAGCTCCGGGTTGGCAGGCAAGTCCACCCCGGCCAGGTCGCGGAGTGGCTGCGCGTCTGGGTGCCGCATCAGGGCACACCCCAGCCAGTCGAGATAACTCGTGGCACTGGTGAGAAAGTAGCCCGGCAGGGGCCAGCCCTGGACGCTGCGGGCGATGGCCCAGCCCGCGGCTTTTGCCTTGAGGTTACGCGCGGACGCTACCAGAATCAGCCGTTCACGTGCCCGCGTCATGGCAACATAAAGCACGCGGAGTTCCTCTGCCAGGTCGTCTAGGTGGCTCGCTTTGCGGACGGCTTGGTAAGCGAGCGTGGGGTACTTGACCCGTTGCACGGTGTCGACCAGCTGGGGGCCAAACCCGAGCCGGCGGTGGAAGATGACGTCAGCACCGGCATGGCTTCTGAGATTCATGCCCAAGCCAGCCAGCACCACCACTGGGAATTCCAGTCCTTTACTTTTGTGTATGGACATGAGGCGCACAACATCCTCGCTCTCGCTCGAGACGGGCGCCACGCCCATGTCCTCGCCTTCCTCCTGCAGCCGTTCAATGAAGCGCAGGAAGCGGAAAAGGCCCTGGCGGGCAAACTGGTCGAACTGCCGGGCCCGTTCGTACAAAGCCAGAAGGTTGGCTTCGCGCTGGGCACCGCCCGGCATGCCCTGCACGTAATGGAGGTATTCGGTGTCCTGGTAGATCTGCCAGATTACCTGGGAGAGGGGGCGGCGACGGGCGGCTGTCCGCCATCTTTCCAGCGCGTCCAACAAGCGGGCGAGGGCGTCCCGTAACGGTGCGTCGGTGGCGGTTTTGCTGGCTTGGAGCACGGCATCGTAGAAAGAGGCATTGGGGGCTGCCAGACGGATCTTGGCCAGATCTTCTGCGTGCAAGCCGGCCAGCGGCGACCGCAGTACGGCCGCCAAGGGGATGTCCTGGCGGGGATTGTCAAGGACCTGCAACAGGCTTAACATCACCTGGACTTCCGTCGCCGAGAAATAGCCGGTCGCCACCTGGGTATAGGCCGGCACGCCGGCCTGGCCGAGGGCCTCGAGGTAGATGTTTGCCCGGCCGGCGGGTGCCCGCAAAAGGATCACGATGTCCCGGTAGCGGATCGGCCGGTATTGCCCGGTTTCGCGGTCCCATACCATGGCCCGCGGGGCCGACGCCGTGCCAGTGACCAGATTCCGGATGCGCCAGGCCACAAGCCGGGCCTCTCGCTCGATGGCACGGAGGTCGGCCAAATCCCAGGGCTTCTCCTGGCTGCCGGTGTCCGAAGATGATTCCTCGTTTATCTCGTCATCTTCGTCGTCCTTTTGCTCGGCGGCTTCTTGGACCACCGGGTCCGGCACCATCGGTTCGTCGGGGTCCCCGTCGTTTTGTTGCTCTATGAGGTGTAGCTCCACCGGGACCTCGCCGCCTGCGGCCTGCGGGGCCGGCAGGGGCGGGTAGTCGGCTCCGTAGATGAGCTCGGCATCGGCGTCGTAAGGAATGCCGCCGGTCTCGGTGGTCATGATCTGGCGGAAAACGAAATTCACGGCGTCGACGATACCTTTCCGGCTGCGGAAATTCGTGCCGAGTATGATGCGGCGGCCGGGTGCAGAAACGGTTGTGCCCCACGGTTGGTACCGGCGGTATTTCTCCATAAAAAGCGACGGCTCGGCATGGCGGAAGCCGTAAATGCTCTGTTTTACGTCGCCGACCAGGAAGCGATGCGGGCCGCCGGGGGAGTCCGCAGTGAGCAGCCCCAGTATGGCGTCTTGCGTGGCGTTTATGTCCTGGTATTCGTCCACGATGATTTCCGCAAACCGGGATCGCAGCTCCCGGGCTACGTCCGACGGCCGTTCGCCCGGGGGTGCGGCCGGGTCGGACAGCAGGCGGAGTGTCAGGTGTTCGAGGTCCGCGAAGTCCACTTGGCCCTGCTCGGCCTTGGCCGCCTGGTAAGCGGCGGCAAATTCATTGACCAGGGCAACCAGGGTCTCGATGTAGGGGGAGGCTTGGGCCAGGTCGGCTAGCCACTGCTCGGGCGGCCGGCTGAAATAACCCTCCTGAAACTCCTTGACGATTTTACGGGCACGGTCGCGGAGGCCTCTCACCCTTTTCCCCACGGCCGGTTCCGCGGTGTCTTCGGTCCACGCTGGCAGACGGGGGAAGGTCACGGCGAATACGGCTTCCCGCCACTTTTCCCAGTCGTCGCTTTTGCTGGCGACCACGGCGGCTGACAGCTGCTCGATCTCGGCGGCAAGTTCGGCTTGTAATTCTTCCGGGCCTCCGGCCTCCCAGGTGAGCCGTGCCGCCTCTTGCAGCCAGGCCCGTGCCTCCATGAGAAGAAGACGCCAGTGTTTTTTGATCTCCTGCCAAAACGTTGTAGACGCGAGCGGGGTCCCGGGTGGGAAATGAAAAGCCGCCAGACTGTCATCCAACCATTTCTGTGGCCATGGCAGCGTTTGCACGTAGCCGTGAAGCTCCACGATTAGCCGTCGCAGGTCTTCGTCGCCCCGTTTTCCCCCGTAACTGTCCACCAGGGCGTAAAACGGGCCGTCCGCATGCTCGTTTTCAAGCTTGCGTGCCATCAGCTGATCCAGGACCTCGCTGCGAAGCAGGAGGGCCTCGTGTTCGTCCATGACGGCAAACCCCGGATCGAGGTCCAGCCGGTAGAAGTACTGGCGGATGAGGCCAAAACAAAACGAGTGCAGCGTGCTGATGTGGGCACGTCCCAGAAGGGCAAGTTGCCGCTGCAGGCGTGGCTCGCCGTGGCGACTAGCCAGAGCGTCCTGGAGGGCACTTCCGATCCGGTTGCGTACCTCGGTGGCGGCGGCTTCGGTGAAGGTCACCACCAGCAGCCGGTCGACGTCGACGGGGTCTTGCGGCCTGGTGAGCATGCGGATGACACGTTCAACCAGGGTGGCTGTTTTACCAGACCCGGCTGCCGCGGCCACGAGGATGTCGGTACCGGCAGCCTCGACCGCGGTCTGTTGCTGTGGTGTGAGGATTACCTTGCTGCTACCCATTTCGCTCCTCCTGGTAACGTGTCAGCTTGGCCCAGACATCGGTTCGTTTCATCGGGACCATGGTGTGGAAGGTCTCGGAAGGCACGGTGGGGTCGAACTGGCAGACCGCCCGGTATTGGCAGGTCTCGCAGGCCGCACGGCCGTGCCGCCGATAGGGCTTCGCCGCTAGTTCCCCGTTCAGCACACGTTCGGCGGCATCGGTCACCACTTCTACCAGGTGCCCAAAGAGGTGGGCGAACTGGCTTCGGCTGAGTGCATAGCTGCTGCGTCCTGGACGCCCATCCTTCTTGAGCCTGGCGGGCACAAGCCCAAGGCCGGACGGGTCCATGGCCCGGATCACGTCCGCATCGGCGAGCACCACGCCTTTCGCCCGGTATTTCTGGCGGCGGCGCTTTTTGACTTGCGCCTCCGGCAAGGGATAGGGCAGCCTTTCCACGGCATCGTAGACGGGGAGGTACAGGGCGCCGGCGGGCAGGACCGGGCCAGATACAAGGGCGGGAAGATTTTCCACCACCACGTACAAGTACAATATCAGCTGCACTGACAGGCCATGATAAAAAAGGTCAAGATCAAGCTTTTGCGGAGAACTTTTGTAGTCGACAACCCGCACCATGGTACCGTTCTCGGTGTCATAGGTGTCCACCCGGTCGATGCGCCCGCGTAGTTGCACGAGGCCATTGGGGGTGGCGATGGTGAGGCCGGGCAGCCCGCCACTTGGTTCTCCGAACGGGAGTTCCACCCATCGGGTGCGGAAACGTCCGCCCCGGCCGTGCTCTTGCAGGAACGGCAGGCTCGCTTGCAAGGTGCGCCGGATGACGCGCAAGAGATAGCGGTGCTGTGGCGAAGAGAGAAGGATCTCGTTTTTGAGCCGGGGAGCAAGCCGGTTGACTACCTCGTCCAGGAGAGTGACTGCCTTTTGGGGCGAAAGACTGTCCCAGTCCTCTCCCTGGGCTTGTAGCTCGCGGACAAAAAGGCTCAGGGCCGCATGATAGACGAGCCCGAATTCGGGGGCGGCGACCTGGAAGCGCGCCCGCTCGGCGAGGCGTAAGCCGAAGCGGGCGAAATGCTGGAAAGGACACGCCGCAAAGGACTCGAGCTCAGTGGCACTGGTCGCGATCTCTTCGCCGAACAGGGCGCGGGCGAGCGCCGGGCCCACGGTATTGGTACGATGCTGGAAATCCTCTTCATAACTGACCGCGGCCATGATTCGTTGCACCCGGTTGCGGACGGCAGGTGTGGTGGCCGCCCATTCGTAGAGGTCAAGCCACACGGGGTCCAGCGGCTGGCCTGCCCGGTGCTGCCGGAATGCTCTCGCCATGGCGGCCGCAAAGTGGGCGGGCGTGGCGGCTACGGTGCGTTCGCCCGCTGAAATGGTACGTAATTCGTCCGCCACCATGGGTTTCAAGGCCGGGAAGATCTGCTGGAGCCGCCTGATGACCGGTGAAGGGGCCAAAACGCGTCCTTCCTCGTCGGCCAACGGATAGCTGATCCAAAGGTGCTCCGATGGCCGTGTCAGGGCAACGTACGTGAAAAACTGCTCCTGGAACAGCCGCACGACACTCGTGGGTCCGATATCCAGGCCATTGGCCAGCAAGGTATCGCGTTCGTCATCGGTAAAGATGACGTCTTCCGGAGGTACCGGGGGAAAATCGCTCTCGGTCGCACCCAGGACGATGGCTGCCCGCACCCCCCAATGCCGGCTGCGTTCGACGGTTCCCACTACCACCTGGTCGAGGCCGGGCGGGATAAGGCCGAGGCGCAGGCTGTCGAGTCCGGCCGACAACACCTGCAGGTATTGCACGAGCGGCATTTCAACCTCGCCCAGCACGGCGACCATCTGGTCGAGCAGGCCGAGTATGGCGTTCCACACCTGCTCATGCTCGCGGGCTTCCTCGAGACGCCCGGCGGCGCTGGCCTCGTGGCACCATGCCTTGATCGTGCGTGAAACCTTGAGATCGTCCAGTAGCCTGAAAAGGGCAGTGCTGGCATCCCGCACGGTCAAGGGTTTGTCCGGGTTGCGTTGGAGGCGGCGCTGGAAGCGTACCAGGTGCTTTATTGCCTTGGTACGCAACTGGTTGATGTGGTCTAGCTGGTCTTGGCCGGCCGGCGCTACGCCCTCGTCTTCGAGGGTGTAGCGCCGGCGGAACTGCCACGGTACCTGGTTGTACCAGGCTTGGCTGCGGATTCCGTGTTCCAGGACATAATTCTCCAGCAGATCCACGTCGTCGCGACGCAAGGGTATGATATCGGTTTTCAGATACCGGAATATGGGCTCGTAGGCCCAGTCGGAGATGACGGTTTCCAACGCGGACCGCACAAGCTCCACCAGGGGATGGTGGGCGACCCCGCGGCGGCGGTCAATGAAAACCGGTATGCCATATTCGGAAAATACGGCGCCGACCAGATCACCGTAGACTTCCAGGTTCCGGGCAACCACACAGATCTCGCGATAACGGAACCCGGCGTCGCGCACGAGGCGGACCACTTCCTTCGCGGCTTGTGCCACCTCTTCGCGCCGCCCGTGGGCTTCCACGAGACTGATGGCCGGCGTCTTGTCAGTCCATGATCTGGTGGCATCGGAAAAGAGGTATTTCTCGAGCCAACCGAGCTCCGGGCTGCGGGCGAACCGCGGTGCGTCCTGGGCATCGTTGCCGAGCACAAGCGGCGGGTCGACGGGAATGCCAATCTCGCGTGCCAGGGCTACCAGCTGGTCGTACGTAGTCTCGGTAGGATGGAAAAGGTCGTTTGGCTGTCTTGGCACCGGGGTGCCCCGGATGCCTGCCGGATTGACGCACAGGGTTATATGCACCTGGCGTGCGACGCCCATGATTGCCTTTAGCACGGTCAGTTCTTGCGGGGTGAATCCGGTGAAGCCGTCGACCCAGATCTCGGCTCCTTTGACAAGCGGGCTGTCCGGCAGGCGGGCCGCCAGGGCCGGCAGATAATCATCGGGGTCGGTAAACCGTCCCGAAAGGTAATCCGTGAGCTCCTGCATCATGATGGACAGGTCGTGCAGTTTAGGAAACAAAAGCCCAGTCGCACTGCCTGATGCTTGCAGCTCCGCGAGTTTTTCCCTGAGCGCAGCGGCATCGACGTTGTAGGACCGGAGGGTGCTCAGGGTGGAAGCCAGTTTCTGCACGAAGCCAGGACGGTCCGCTACCTCGCCGAACAGTTGCAGGTCAGGCCGCCTTTTTTCAAGCAGGGCACGCAACACCATTTCTTTGCCGGTCTGCGAAATCGCTGGCAGGGTGAGGCCGCCAGACTGTTGCGTGACCTGCCAGGCCAGACGCTGGAAGCTCACGACGCTAGCCCGGATGCTGCCGACCAGGCCTTCTTGCAAAAGGGCTTGTTCCATCTGAAAGGTGGCCTGTTCCGGTACCAAGAAAAGGAGCGGCGGCCCATCTGGTTGATCGATCGCCGCCCGACGGATCTCGGCCAGACACGTATAGGTCTTGCCTGTTCCAGCCCGGCCCAGGATAAACCGCAGTCCCATCACGGTCCCTCCGCACCCTGCGCTCCGTCAGGCGAATTCCAGCCGCAGCCGGCTGCCGTGTCCGCCCGGCTCGGGCGGTTCGACGATTACCCGCCGCTGGATGCGGTGCCGGAGCTCGGGGACGTGCGTGATGATGCCCACGTGGAGGTTCTGGAAATGGAGCCTTTCCAGTGCTCCGATGACCACGTCCAGAAGCTCCGGATCGAGGGTTCCGAACCCCTCGTCCAGGAAGAAAAATTCCAACGGGTAATGGCCCCGCAGCTGCACTTGGGCCGAGAGGGCAAGGGCCAAGGCCAGGGAAGCCAGGAAGGTTTCCCCGCCGGAGAGTGTGGTCACCGGCCGCCGGACGCCGCCGTTCGCGTCGTCCCGTATCACGAAACCGCCCACCGAATCGGTCTCGAGGGCGTAGCGGTAACGCGTGAGCTGCCCGAGACGTTCCGATGCCGCGCGGGCGACGGCGGCCAGTTCCTGGTTGGCGAGGTGTTGCACAAGGGCGTTGCCCGCCAACGTGCGCTGGAGCTCCTCGAGCAGGGATTTCTGGGTTGCAAACGTACGCCGCTCCTCCTCAAGCTCGGCGAACCGGGTGCGGCGTTTTATGAGCTCATCCAGGTCCCGGGCGGCGATGGCTCTTTGCTCCCGGGCGGTTTGCAGCCGTTTTTGGGCGTCTTCCTTTTTGGTCTGCACGGCCTCCCAGGCAGCAGCATCGATGTGCCGGCCGGCGAGCTTGTTTTCAAGTTCTGCCAGGGAGCGTTCCAGATGGTGCCCTTCGTTACGGTAACGGTCGAGCCAGTCGCGCAGCTTTTCGCGGCGCTCGCGGGGACGCAGGGCCGCGGTGGCGGCGGTGGTGTCTGCAAAGCCCGATTGGGCCAGCGCGCGGGCTAGTGCGGTCTGCGTTTCGTTGACGCGTGTTGCGGCGAGTTCCTTTTCGCGCGTAGCGGCGGCCAGCTTGTTGTCTGCCTCTTTCAATTGCCGCTCTGCCTCTGATAGGGCTTGTGACGACTCTTTTTCGGTTTTCTCGAGGGCGGCGAGGTTGTCGTTCACGGCGTCGAGTGCGGCGGCCGGCGGCAGATCGCCCGCGAGCTCGTGTACTTTGTCGGCGGCCTCGGCCCAGGCTTTGTACTCTTGGCTGTAGGTGGCCTCGACCTGGGCCAGGCGAGTGAGGGAATCCTGGTAGAGTCTTTGGTCATCGTCCAGGGTCTTTTTGACGTGCTCCGCACTTTTTTGCAAGTCGTTGATCTCCTCGCGAAGCTCTTTCTGCACCCGGTCGGCCTCTTCCATCTCTCTTTGCTCTTTTTTCAGCGTGGAGGGGTCGTAGCCACCGCGGACGCGGTCGAACTCGTCGCTCAGGGCTTTGACCTTTGCCGCGGCTTCCCCGGCTCTCGCGACGGCTTCTTGATAGGCCGCCTGGGCGGCCTCGTGCCGGGCACGGGCAGACGCCGCGCGGTCTGCCAAACTTCGAATGTCCTGCCCTTGGCGTTCGCGTGCCCGGCGCCTGTTCTCGATTTCTTCCTGCCAGGTTTCCCACGCTTGTTTTTTCGCCGCATGGACCTGCACAGCCTCGTTCCAGGCGATGGACAATTCGTCCAGTTTGAGCGACTGCCACTCTGCGGGCAGCTGGTTTCGCAGGGTTTCGACCTCTTTCGCCGTCTGGGTCCGCGTGGCTTCTGCCTGCTCGCGCTGCTCCTGGCCGGCACGCAGTCTTTCTTGGGCCGTTATGACGCGGCGTTCTGCGTTTTGCCTGGCCTCCTCCGCTTTCTGCCACGTGGCCTCCGCCGCTTCCAGCAAGGCTGCCAGGGCGGGCAGGTCGATATCGTCGGGCGGCCCGGCGGGGTGGGGGTGCTCCACGCCGCCGCACACCGGGCACGGCACACCCGGAGCCAGGGTCTGGGCAAGGGCGAAAGCCTTTTCGCGTTGTCGTGCGGCTTCGAGGGCATGGCGGGCATTGACGAGCTCACTAGCCGATCTCTCTGCGTCTATGTGCTTTCGTTGCCTGTCTTGTTCCGCCGTACGAAGCTCGTTTGTCAATGTTTCCACGTGAAGCTGGCGGCGTTCCCATTCACGGTCGGCCGAGGCCAAACGCTCCTCCGCCCGGGCGAGGCTCGCGAGGGTGCTCTGGGTGCGGGCCAAGCTGGCTTCGGCATCTCGCAGTTCCGCCTCTGAGGCTGGCGGCGCCTTTTCAATTCGCGCCAGCTCCTCGGAGAGGCGAGCGAGCGTCTTTTGGGCTTCTTCGAGCAAGGCGGCAGCCGTGGCGTCCGCCTTTTCGGCTTCCCGTAGATCCTGGGCGCGCTTCGCCACCAGCTCGTCAGCTTCTTGGGCGGCCCCCTGGGCGGTGCGGAGTTTTTCCCAGGCGGCCAACGCACTGGCAACTAGCCGGCGCTTTTCTGGCGGCACCTGGATGCGGTCCCACGCGTCCCAACGGTCGCGCAGCTTCTGTGCGATCGCTTGCGAGTCTTTTTCACCTTGCTCTACGCGGTCCGCCAAAGCGTCTTTCTTTTTCTTTAGCTCCGCCAGTTCCTTCTGTAGTTCTTCTGCCCGTGCCTTGTGTTGCATGGCCTCTTCTTCGATTTTCACGGCGTCCTGAAGACGGGCTTTTCGTTCGAGCAAGGCCGGCGTTTGCGTGTCTTTGAGCAGTTTCGCCTGCTCGTACGCCTGACGGGCGCGCGTCTCGGCTGCCTGAGCCTCCTTCAATATGGACGCCGCCTGCTCGTATTGCTCACTGGCCCGGCGTTGTTCTTCGATAGCGGTGCGGGCGGCCTCGATGAGCGGACGGAGAGGCTCGGCACGTTCTGCCAAGGCGAGTTCGCGTTCTTGCATTGCGGCCTCTTCGCTCTGTGACCGCCAAGTCTCGTACTGGGCTTTGACCGCGTCCAGGTCATGAGATAGTTTCCATACGGTTTGGACGGTCCCGAACTCTTCGTCGACGGTCGCGGCCGCCTTTTCCGCTTCCGCGACCTCTCGGCTCCGTGCGGCCAGTGCTTCTTGCGCCTCTTGCACCCTTTCCGGCGATGTATCGCCGAGCTCGGCCTGGGCGCTTTCCACGGCCCGCAGCTCCCCGGCAACGCGGTCAAGGCGGGCTTTGACGCGGGCCTGCAGTTTCTCGCCGTACCTTTGCAAGGAGAAAAGGCGCTGCAGCATCTCCCGGCTCTCAGCGCCGCGGAGATGCAAAAACTCGGCGAATTTGCCCTGCGGCAACACGACGGCCCGCATAAAGTCGTCGGCCTCCAGCCCAAGGACAGCGGTGATTTTTCGGGTGACATCACCGTCTTTGTCGGCAAGCACCTTTTCCTCACCGCCTGCCACTTCCTTGAGGCGGGCGTTGACCGACTTGACGCCGGAGTCGCCGGACCGTTCGTAGCGCCGCTCGACCCGGTAGACGCGTTCCACGCCGGCATCGTGCAGGGCAAAGTCGAAGCGGACGTACAAGTCCTTTTCGGCGTGGTTGATGATGCCGCGCGTATGCCGTTCGGCCCGCTCGACCTGGCCGTACAGGGCGAGCGTAATGGCGGCCAGGATGGTGGACTTGCCGCTGCCGGTCGGCCCGAAGATGCCGAATAACCCGCCGGCAAGCAGGGCCGTGAAATCAAGCGATTGCGGCTCCCGGTAGCCGTTGAGGCCGGAGAACTGCAGGAACAGTGGCCTCATGCCGTCTCTTCCTCCTCTTCGGATGCGAGCAGTTCCAGGAAAAGCCGGACCAGTTCCGGGGTAGGCGTTACCCCGCCGTGTGTGCTGGCATAGAAGCGGCGGAATTGCTCCTCGATGGTAGGCGGTGGGCCGGCCTCCACTTCCGGCTCCTCCGGCCGGACCGTCACCGGACGGATTTGCACGATACCGGGGTGTTGGCTCCGCACGCGCTGGATCTCGTCCGGGGTGAGGGGATGGGATACGTGGACCTCCACACTCACCCAGGCGTTTTTGTCCCGCCCCTCCTCTTCCCACTGCTCCACCTGGGCAAGGCCTTTAGTGGCCCGCCAAGTCACGAGCGGCTTGCCGGCTGACAGGGGTATCTCTTCCACGGTGGCGGCACCTGCCGGGGTAACCGCTACCAGGGTGACCGACTTGGCCTGGCCTTCCTCGGAGAAGGAGAGGGCCAGGGGAGAGCCGGCATAGCGGGCAACGGTGCCGTTGGCAGAAGCACGCTGGGCCCGGTGCAGGTGGCCTAGGGCGACATACTGTGCGGTGAGCGGCAGGGCGGACAGGCTCACTGCGTATGCACCGCCCATCGTGATGTCCCGTTCGGAGTCGGGCGTTTCGAGCCCGCCGGCCACGTAGAGATGGCTCGCGGCGAGGCGCACTGTATCGGGGCGGAAGTAGCACGAGCGTTCAAAAAACCATTGCTCCACGAGCTTTGGAATACGCTTTTTGGAGTGCGTGGGCGTCCAGGGTGTCTGTGAGCGCCGCATGCAGCCTGCTTTCCGATGGGTAGGGGAGGGCCAGGATGACCGCCGTATGGTCTACCCCGGGCACGCCAATTTCGGCCCAACCCGGGCCGGCCCGCAGGCGGGCGACGTGGCCAGCCGGGCCTGGCAGAACACCCGGGTCGTCGGCCGGATACCCGAACAGGGTAATGCCATTGCGGTTGGCAAGCGGGCGAACGGCACACAAACGCTCGGGGTTGTCGTGGTTGCCGGCGATGACCACCACGGCGCGCCTTCCCTGGTCGCTGAGACGCGCCAGGGCATTGTAGTACAGGTCCTCGGCGATAGCGGGCGGGTTTACGCTGTCGAACACGTCACCAGTGACAAGGACAAGGTCGATCTTTTCTTCTTGTGCGATGTTACAGATTTCATCGACGAAGTTTTCGTGTTCTGGCTGGCGGCTGCGGCCTTCCAGGGTGCGGCCGAGATGCCAGTCAGACGTGTGCAGGATCCGCAACGGGCATGCCACCCCTTTTCCGCAGGCTGTTTGACGACCCGGGGCCGTTACAGGCTGGGGGAAACCACGGCAGGTTTAAGACGCCGGGCAAATCGGGCATAGGTGCTGTATGCGATGCTGCTCAGGCCCGCGATACCGATCAGCACCGGCCACAGGATGGACGGGCCCCAGTGATCGTACATGACTCCGCCCACGAGTGGCCCCAGCATGCGTCCTCCCGAGGCCATACTTTCGAGGAATCCCTGGTAAAACCCTCTTCTACCGGGCGGTGCCAGTTCTGCCACCGCGGCCGGTAAGGCCGGGGCAATCAGGATCTCCCCTTGGGTCATGACGGCCATGGCGAGAATGTACCAGGGGTAGGAACGGGCGGTCATGACCAGTGAGAACGCGCCCATGTAGAGGATGGTGCCCAGGGTCATCTGGCTTCCGTACCGGGGGGCGACATACCGTACCAGCAGGCTGAGGATGGGCTGTAGGGCAAATATGAATACGCCGTTGGCAGTCCACAAAAGCCCGTATTGTGCCAGGGAGTATCCATGGGTTTTCATGTACACCGAAACCGTGGACGACCACTGGCTGTAGGCCGTCCAGGCGAGGAAGTTTCCTGCAAACATGGCTGCCAACAAAACTTGGTGCCCTTTGGGCATGGTTAATTCTGCCCGCTCGCCCGGTCGGGCCTCGTAGTTTTGGTACGTAGGTTTCGCGTGCGGCGGTTTTACGCCTGCCCAAAGAATGGCACTGTATACAATCAGCGTGATCGCGTTGACGAAAAACACCAGACGGAATGAATAGCTGGCCACGGTGCCTCCCAGGGACGCTCCCATGGCCATGCCCAGGTTACGCACCACATAAAGGTAGTTGAACCCTTGGCGACCGCCCTCGGGCCACAACTCGGTGATATAAGCGTTCAAGGGGCCCCAGAAGAACGCATTGGAAAACCCCGCCGCGACGATCGCCGGGGCATATACGTGCCAAGTCTGGTTGATCCCGATGAGCGTAACCAGTGCCGCCGAAGTCCACAGGCCGCCGAGGAGGACGCGGCGGCCGCCGAACCGGTCGAACAAATGGCCGCCGACCACCTGCCCGATAAGATTGCTGCCGGACTGGAGGAGCGAAATGAACCCGGCCATGGTAAGCGATTTCCCCAGGACCTGGTTGACGTAAATGGTTGTCAACGGCCAGACCATGGCACCGCCGGCAGAGTTGATAAACACTCCGATGGCAAGGATTCTAATGGGGGCCGGTACGGCAAGAAGGCTTTCACGAAGGCGAAAAAGGTTGGCTTTCCAGTTCAAGCTAAACCTCCTCGCGGCCTTTCCCTGCGAAGACACGCATGCCGGACTGGGGCACGGGACGGGGCCGACGGACAAAAAGCACGCCGGAGCCACATGCCCCGGCGTGCCTTGGTGGGTTTTGGGTCACAGGACGACGATAGCTACTCCTTTGGTCAAGACCTGCTCGCCGGTTTGGGTGTCTGCCCACACATCCAGGGTGAACTCGTTACCGTTTGTACTATTGATGCGGCCGTGGATGGTCACGGTGTCGCCTGGGCGGACCATGCCGGAAAACCGCACCTTGAGTTTTTTGACGGCGAGGGGACTGCCCGCCCACTCCGACACGGCCTGGGAGGCGATCCCCATAGTCAGGAGGCCGTGGGCGATCACCCCGCCCAGACCTACCATGCGGGCGAACTCGTCATCCACGTGGATGGGGTTGAAGTCGCCGGATGCACCCGCGTAGCGGGCGATCTGTACGCGCGTCACCACTTTGCTTAGCGGCGGGAGATCTTGCCCCACCGGCCATTGCTTGAGATCTACTGTGGCCACGCCATCACCCCCGGATGATCATATTGGCCCGGCCGATCACGGTGGTCTGGCCGTGCTGGTTGCGGGACACCGTCTCGAACAAGAGGAAATCCAGGTTGCCGCGGCTGTACACGTCGGTGATGGTTGCCACGGTGGTGAGGGTATCGCCGGCAAAGACCGGGGCCACAAACTCATACTCCTGCTCGCCGTGTACCAGCCGGGCCACGTTGATGTTGCTGCCCGGCGCAAGCAGTAAATCCATGATGGGGCGCAGGGCAAAGATGGAGGCACCGGTGGGTGGGCAGACCAGGTCTGGGTGTCCCTGGGCCTGGGCGGCCGTCACGTCGAAGTAGATGGGATTCGTCTCTCCGATTGCCTGGGCATACTCGCGGATCTTTTCCCGGCTCATTTCGTACACGGATGGTGCCGATGTCTTGCCTTTCAAGGCAGGATCGAGCATTTCCCAAGCTCCTTTCCACCCTAAGGTAGCCGGGGCTGTCTAGACCCCGGCCCGGTACATGCCACCGTCGACCACGAGGATGTGGCCGTTCACGTAGTTGGCCAGCGGGGAGGCCAAAAACAGGATCGCCCCGGCCGCTTCCTCGGGTTTGCCGGGACGGCCCATGGGAACCAGCATGCTTACCGCCTGCAGCATCATCTGCGGCACCCCGAGGGTGACCTCCCGTTCGCCAATCTGCACCGGCTTGGCCTGTTCCTTGGGCTGAGTGAGACGGGTTTCGATCATTCCCAGAGCCACCGCGTTGCAGTTGATGTTGAAGCGGCCCCATTCGGCCGCTACCGTCTTCGTGATCCCGATGAGGGCGGCCTTGCCGGCCGCATAGTTGATCTGGCCGGCGTTCCCGTAAGCGCCGCTGACCGAGCTTACGTTCACGATTTTACGGTAATTAACCTTGCCCTGGGCGATTTCCTGCTTGGCGACATCCCGCATGTAGGGCGCAGCCGCCCGGATGAGCCGGAAAGGAGCGGTGGCGTGGATGTCGAGCATGGCCTGCCATTGTTCGTCGGACATGCGGTGGATAACGCCGTCCCAGGTGTAGCCAGCGCAGTTGACGAGGATATCGAGCCGCCCGTAGCGGGCCACCGCTTCGGCGAGGAGCTTTTCGGGGAAGCCCGGCTCGGTGACGCTTCCCGGGACCGCGAGGGCCTCACCACCAGCGGCTTTGATCATATCGACCGTTTCGTTGGCAGGCCCGGCATCGAGATCGTTCACAACCACGATGGCGCCTTCCGCTGCGAACAGTTTGGCGGTCGCCTGACCGATGCCACGTCCGGATCCGGTAATGACCGCTACTTTCCCGTCGACCAGTTCCATGTTATCCCTCCGTCCCTCCGGTAATGGTATTTTGTGGTGCCACTTTGTCTTGCCATCCCAGGCGTTCGATCATGATTTCTGCGATATCCATCACCCGCACGTGTTCACCCTCCTGGCCGGTGCCGCGCACCCCGTCGGTGAGCATGGGTAGGCAGAACGGACAAGCGGTGGCGATGGTGGTCGCACCCGTGGCCATCAGCTGCCGGCTGCGTACAATGCTCACTCGGTGGGCCGGGTCCTCTTCTGCCCACGCCCGGCCGCCGCCGGCCCCGCAGCAGAACGAGTCGCGCCGGCTGAGCTCCGGCTCAGACAAGTCCAGCCGCAGGTAGTCCGTCAGCAGGGAACGCGGTTCGTCGTAGTGGCCGTTGTACCGGCCAAGATAGCACGGGTCGTGATATGTCACCGCCGGCGCGTTGTTTTCGCCGCTGTTGAGATCGTTTCCGGCCACCGCGGGAAGCCGGCCTTCTTCCACGAGCTTTGCCAGGAATTCGGTATGGTGGTAGACCTGGTAGACCCCGCCGAACTGCGGGTATTCGTTTTTGATCGTGTTGTAGCAGTGGGGGCAGGTGGTAACGATGGTCTTGACCCCGTGTTCCTGGAACGACTGGATGTTGGCCTGGGCCAAGGTCTGGAAAAGATATTCGTTGCCCATCCGACGGGCCGGGTCGCCGCTGCACTGCTCCTGGTCGCCCAATAGTCCAAAGCGGACGCCAGCCTCCCGCATCAGCACGGCGAATGCCCGTGCCACCTTGCGGCTGCGTTCTTCCAGGGCAGCCGTGCAGCCCACCCAGTAGAGCACGTCGGTTTTTTCGCCTGGCCGCAGGGCAGAAAATCCCAGGTCACGGAACCAGTCTTCACGGCTGAAGCGGGAGCCCCGCCACGGATGACCACGGTCTTCGATGCCCCGGAGGGCCGCTTCCATGGCATCCGGCAGCCGCGCTTCCTCCATGGCCAGATACCGGCGCATGTCGATGATCTTCGGCACGTGCTCGATGAACACTGGGCAGTGCTCCTGGCAATAGCCGCAGGTCGTGCAAGCCCACAGGGTGTCAGCCCGGATGACACCGCCGGCCACAAGCGGTGGCTCCCCCTCGCTCCGGGCCATACTATGCAGGCCCTCCCGGAGGTCCAGGATCACGGCCCTTGGCGACAGCGGCTTTTCCGTCACCCAGGCCGGGCACCACTCCTCGCAGCGCCCGCACTCCGTGCACACGTCGAGGTCGAAGATGTCCTTCCGCCGGAAATCCTCGAAGTGGGCGGCACCGAGGGTGGTGGCGGTCTCGAAGTCAATGGCCGGCAGGGCCTGGGCCGGCGGGGTAAGCGGCTGGGCAAACACGTTCGCCGGGGCCAAAAGGAGGTGGAAAAGCTTGGAGAACGGGATGTAGCCGAGCCAGACGAAGGCCAGGATCATGTGCGTCCACCACAAGGTGGCGTGCACATGCCGCATGACTGTAACGCTCGTGCCGGCGGCCAAAAAGAGCCTGGCCAGGGCGTAGCCCACCGGCGACCAGAGCCCCCACGGATCGGCGGTGGCTGCGATGCGCAAGCCCTCGAGCACAAACCCGGTGAGCAGGATTACCAACAGCAGCCCCGTCAGCACGCCGTCGAACAGGCCTTTCCGCAGCCGCTCCAGCCGCCGCACGTACCGCAACCACAGGGCGATGACGGTGCCAGCCACGGCGACAAGGCCAAAAGCGTCCAGTGCCAGGCTCTGGAAGTAGAGATAGAACCATCCCCGCATGATGGGAATGTGGAGGTCGGCCTGAATGGCCACCACGACGGTGCCCAAAAAAAGCACCACCATGCCCCAGGAGATGAAAAGGTGCATGATGCCGGGTACAAGCTGCGACACCAGGCGCAACTGCACCACTGCCTGCTCCGCGAAGCGCCGCCACCGCTCACGGTAGCGGTGCTCCCAGGGCGATGGCCGCCCGCGCTGCCAGGTGCGGTAATGCCTCCAGACGCCGTAAAGGAAGACCGCGGCCAGGACCAGGAGGAAAAGGTACATATAGTCATGGCCGGCTATGTTCCAGTAGATCTGTCGGGTTGGCACCGGCGGCAAACCCCTCACCTCACTGCTTCAGGGCGGCCGCCAGGGCCGTAATCAGGTGCGGCAGCACTTTTTTGTAGTCGGCAACCACGCCCAGCCGGGCGTAGGAAAAGATCGGTGCCTCCGGATCGGTGTTGATCGCGACGATGGTCTTGGCAGAAGCCACGCCTGCCATGTGCTGGCTCGCGCCCGATATGCCGATGGCGAGATAAAGATCGGGGCTCACGATCTTGCCGGTCTGGCCGATCTGCCACGACGGCGGCGCCCAACCGAGGTCGACGGCCCCGCGCGAGGCCCCGATGCCGGCATGCAAAATAGCCGCGAGTTTTTGCAGTTCGGCGAATCCCTCGGCACCCCCCAGGCCGCGGCCGCCGGACACGATCACACGGGCGTCCTCGAGGCGCACACCTTCGGTTTTCTCTTCCACGTGCTCGACAAGCCGCGTGTGGACTACCGCTTCATCGATTTGCACCGCCTCGCGTAGAATCTCGCCCCCGGTTTTCGGCTCTGCGAGTGGCGAAGCCGTATGGGCACGCACCGTGAGTACTACCGGGCCGGCCACCCTGGCGGTCATGATGGCCTTGCCGCCGTAGACCGGCCGTTTGGCCACCACGGCACCGTCCGACCACGATACTTCTACCGCATCGGTGAAAAGCTGCGATTGTAGCCGATAGGCCAGCCGCGGTGCCAGGTCCCGGCCGGTGCTGTCGGCAGGCAAAATGACGGCAGCAGGGGCGGAGGCCGTCGCGGTCAGGGCCTGTAGCCACAGTTCTGGCTGGTAGGTGTCGAGGCGCGGCTCGTCCAGGATAACGGCTTCGTCGGCCCCGGCCGCCAGGACAGCGGTAGCTGCCTGCCCGCGGGCTGGCCCTGGCAGCCAAGCCCGCAATTTCAGCCCGGCAGCCTGGGCGAGGCGGTGGCCGAGACCGAGCAGTTCCAGCGTGTTGCGAGTGGGCCGGGACTCAACAGCATCTGTAAGCACATAAATGTTTTCCATTGTCATGCACTCCTTTGCGGCGGGAGTGGGATTTTACAGAACCTTGAGCTCCTGCAGTTTCTGGACGAGGCGGGCGGCGATCTCCTGTTCATCGCGGCCGCCCACGATCTCGGCGGCGGCCACTGCCGGTGGCTTTTCGAGGGCGAGGATTTCGAGCGGCGGTATCTTTGTCGACATGGCCGCCAGGTCGGAGGCCGCGATGGTAGTAACAGGCTTGCGGTTGGCCATCATGACGTCGCGCACCTTCGGGAGCCGGAGGACGTTGCCGGGGTGGTTCGTGACCGTGAGGACCAGGGGAAGGTCGGCGTCGATGACGTCGTAACCGTTTTCGCTTTCCCTCTGCAAGCGCAAGCCGTTGCCACTTGGGCTCGCCTGGGTTACAAACGTTACGCACGGAAAGCCGAGCATCTCGGCCACCAGGGAGCCCACCTGGCCCTGGTCCCAGTCGCCGGCCTGCCGGCCGGCCAGCACAAGGTCAAAGGGGCCGGTCTTTTGGAGGGCAGCCGCCAGGGTGCTGGCGGTGCCGAAGGCGTCGGGCCCGGGATCCGTCTCGATTTGCACCAGCACTGCGGCGTCCGCCGTCACGGCGAGGGCCTTGCGCAGGATTTCCACTGTCTCGGGCGGTCCCATGCTGATGGCCGTCACCGTGCTGCCGGGCGATTTTTCCCGCAGCTGCAAGGCCAGCTCGAGAGCGTTTTCATCGAACGGACTGATTACCTTGGGAATGCCGGCGTCGGATGGTCTAGTGGCACCGGGTTCCAGGGAAAACTTGTGGGGGCTGACCTCGGGATCAAGGATGCGTTTAAGCAGTATAGCGATCTTCATGCGGCCTCACCTCGGCGACTAGTATTTGTGCAGGCAGCACCGCCATTGCCTGGCACCGCGCCCGCCAAGCAGTGCGTGCGGCCGGATCTTCGAACAACCGGCCGGTTGAGATATATACTTCTCAGGAGGAAGGAATTCTCCTCTATGGTCAGGAATAACTATTACGCCACAAAGGCTAAGGGGTAATATGCGATTTCTGATCAGCGACGGTTGCGAGCTGCTTTCAACCGTCCGGTTGGTGGAAGTGGTCTTTGGCCTGCGGCGCGGGGTTCTAGAGAGCAAGTGTTGGGAAGAAGTGGACTGGGGGTCAGCTGGTTGGGTTCGGCACATGGTGACAAGCAGGAAGAGATCTTGCGGGCGGCAAGCCAGCTTTTCGAGCAAAAAGGCTATGCGGCCACATCCGTGCAGGATATTGCGGACCGGGTGGGCCTGCAAAAGGCCAGCCTCTACTACTATGTAGAAAGCAAAGAGGAGATCCTTTTCCGCATCGCGCGGGAAGCCATCAATGCTTTCAACGATGAACTGGAACGCATCGTAAGTATGGGACAAAGTCCGTCCGAAACTCTGCGGCGGGCGATTGCTGCACACCTGGAGGCGGTGGCGAACAACCGCGAGGTCATGACAGTTTTTCTGCGGGAGAGCTATGCCCTGCCCGCCGAAAAGCAAGAAATCATCCGCACTGAGAGCGACCGCTACACCCGTCTCATGCAGGACATCGTGGTCCGCGGCATGGCGGCGGGCGAGTTTCGTCCCGTGGACACCACCATGGTGGTGATGGCCATCCTCGGTGCCTGCAACTGGTTTTATCGCTGGTACGATCCGCAGGGACGACTTTCTCCGCAGGGGATTGCCGCCATCTTCGCGGACCTGATTCTGACCGGTCTTCACAAGCCTGCTTAACGAGGCCGGCGGTACACAAGAGGCGATCACGTTGCTGTCAGGGTTGCCGGAAGACATCGCGGTACTGACGCTGCCCACGCCCTTTCCGGTGGGAGACGTGAACTGTTACCTGATCAAGGGGGACGTACCGACGTTGGTCGATACTGGGCCCGCCACGGCAGAGGCGAGACAGGCCTTGGAGGAAGGCCTGCGCCGCGAGGGCCTTGGGCTTTCCGATCTCAGGCAAGTGGTCCTCACGCACGCCCACGTTGACCACTATGGGCAGGCGGCGATGTTGCAGGACGCCGGTGCCACGCTTTTGGCACACCCGCACGCCACAGACCCGGTTGCCGAGCCGGAATCCTACCGGCAGTGGCGGCGCGAATTCTACGAGCGCTTCTACCGGGAAGCTGGCTTGGGTCGCGAGGCCACCGTGCTGGCCGGGCGTTATGACCTGATGACGCGGCGCTGGGCACGGCCAGCCCGGGTGGACCGCCAGGTGGACGACGGCCAGGAGATCGTGGCCGGAAACAGTACCTGGCAGGTGCTTTACCTCCCGGGGCACAGTGTCACTCAGATCGGCCTGTACCGCGAACGGGACAGGGTGCTGGTCGCTGGCGATCACCTGTTGGCCCATATTTCCTCTAACGCCTTCATCGAACCTGTGCCGGGAAGTCCGGACCGGCCGCGTAGCCTTTTGACCTACCGCCTATCTTTGATGAGGCTTCTCGGCCTGGATGTGGACGTTGTCCTTCCCGGACATGGCCGTCGCGTTGTCGACCACGTCGAGCTTGTAAAGAGACGCCTCAGTTTCCACGAAGAACGGGCCGAGCTTATCCGCAGGCAAATCCAGTCGCACGCTTCGACGGCGGCCGAGCTCGTACACGCAGTATTTCCGCATCTCAAACCGGATGCCGTGGCACTGGCGATTTCGGAAATCGTGGGCCACCTTGATCTCCTGGTCGAGCGCGGCCTGGTTGCTGCCACGCCGACCGGCGACACGGTGACGTACCATGCGACCCGTGACGAGCGAGGGGGGATGCCTGGGCATACCCATCACGACGAAGCAGCCTTTTGACCCGACCTTGTGTTTGAGTGAACCGTAAACCTGGCTTCTAACACTTCCAAAACAAGGAGGCAAAAAACATGCCGAGCACCAACGAAATCTTCCAAGAACTGCAGAACCGCCTGCAGAACAACCCGGACAAAGTGGCGGGACTGAACGGCGTGTTCCAGTTTGCTCTCAGCGGTGAGGACGGCGGCAACTACTACATCAGTGTGAGCAACGGCAGTGCCGAAGTGGCCCAAGGCACGCACAACGCCCCCGGTGTGACCATTTCCATGACGGCAGACAATTTCAAGGAGATGGTGGCGGGTCGGCTTAACCCCACATCGGCGTTTTTCAGCGGCCAACTTCAGATCAAGGGCGACATGGGCATGGCCCTGCGCCTGCAGTCCCTGATCGGGTAAGGCCAGGTGAGGAAAGTGGGCGAGGCGTTCATAGCTGATGCCGTGCGGACGCCCATGGGACGGCGGGGCGGGACGCTCAGCGTCGTGCATCCGCAGGACTTGGCGATCACCGTGCTGAAGGGGCTGGTGGAACGCAACCACATCGATCCCGCCGAGCTTGAGGACGTGATCATGGGCTGCGTGACCCCCATCGGCGAACAGGGGTTCAACATCGGGCGTATGGCGGTACTCGGGGCAGGGTTTCCGGTCGAGGTGCCCGGTGTGCAAATCAACCGCATGTGCGGGTCGGGCCTGCAGGCCATGAATTTTGCTGCCCAGGGGATCATGTCTGGAATGATCGACCTCGCAATTGGCGGCGGCGTCGAGAGCATGAGCCGGGTGCCCATGGGTTCGGACGGCGGGAATTTCAGCACCAGCGTCACGGGCCGGTATAACCTGGTGCCACAGGGCATCTCGGCCGAGATGATCGCCGAGCGGTGGCACCTTACCCGCACGGAGCTCGACGAGTTTTCGCTGGAGAGCCACCGCCGTGCCGCTGCTGCCCAGGACGCAGGCAAATTCGACCACGAGATCGTCCCCGTGGCAGTGCCGGCCCCGGACGGGTCCACTACGCTGATGACCAAAGATGAGACCATCCGCCGGGACACCTCCCTTGAGAAGATGGCCACGCTGAAGCCGTCGTTCTTGCCAAACGGGCTCGTGACGGCTGGCAACTCCAGCCAGATCACGGACGGTGCCGCCGCCGTGCTACTGGCATCGGAGAAGAAGGCGCAAGAGCTTGGGTTGCAGCCGCGGGCACGGGTGGTGACCATGGCCCTGGTCGGCGTCGATCCCACGATCATGCTGACCGGCCCGATTCCGCTCACAGGCAAAATCCTCAAGAAGGCCGGTCTCAAGCTCGAGGACATCGACGTGATCGAAATCAACGAGGCCTTCGCCTCCGTGGTGTTGGCCTGGAAGAAAGAAATCAAGCCCGACATGAGCCGCGTGAACCCAAACGGAGGTGCGATTGCCCTGGGACATCCGCTGGGAGCGACCGGTGTACGGCTGGTGGCCACGCTTTTGAACGAGCTTGAGCGGCGGCAGGGCAGGTACGGGCTTGCCATGCTGTGCATCGGCCTTGGAATGGCGGTTGGCACCATAATTGAGCGGGTGTGAACCCGCGAAGGGGGTTTGGCCGTGATCTCTTTCGCTCTTTCGGATGACGACAAGGGCTTGCGTGACATGGCACACGATTTCGCCGACACGCGGTTGCGCCCAGCGGCGCGCGACTGTGAGCGGGCGGGCGCCGTACCGGCGGCGCTGCAAAATGAGTATCACGACCTCGGGCTGGACGTGCTGGCGTTGCCGGAAAATGCCGGTGGGGCCGGGCTCGGCAACGTTTCGCTTGCCATTGTGCAGGAGGAGCTTGGTTGGGGCGACGCCGGGATGCTGCACGCCATGCCCGGGCCGGGTCTTTTTGGGTACCTGGTCATGGCCACGGCCGCCGCGGAAACCCAAGAACGCCTGCTGGGGCGGTATGCACAGGGTCTCGCCCATGCGGCGGTGGCAGTGGGTGAGCCCGGGCCCGGCTACAGCGGCGAATTGGTAGAAACCACCGCGGTACCGGATGGCGACAGCTATCGCCTGCACGGGCACAAGCGCATCGTGCTTGGGGCCGAAGGAGCGGACCAGTATCTGGTGGCGGCGCGCACTCCGCAGGACGGGGAGAGCGCCATGAGCCTGTTCGTAGTGGCTGCCGGTACAGATGGTCTGAAGCTCGGCGCCCGTCACCGCACACTGGGCCTGGAGGCGGCGGCTTTCCACAGTCTAGATCTGGATGGGGTTCTGATACCCGGCGATGCCCTGGTGGCCGGAGGCCTGACCCCAGCACAGCTGGAGCTTGTCCAGGGGAGGGCGGACTTGGTTCTGGCTGCCGAAGCCCTGGGGGTGGCACGGGCCGCTGTCGAGTATGCCTCTTCGTATGCCGCCACCCGGAAAGCGTTCGGCCAGCTGATTGCCGCCTTCCAAGGCGTTTCCTTCTACCTGGCGGACATGGCGACCCAGCTGGAAGCAGCACGGGGACTCTTGTGGCAAGCAGCCTGGTCGCTGGACCAGGGGCAGGACGTATCGTACCTTTTGCCGGCGGCGGTGCTGCAGGCCTATGAGGCGGCGTTGTTCGCCACCAACGGGGCGGTGCAGCTGTTGGGTGGCCACGGCTACGTGCAGGACCACCCGGTGGAGAAATGGATGCGGGACGTGCGTGCCCTCACGCTTTTGGGCGGGCACCGCGACCGGCTGACTTGGGCAGCCGGTATGGCGGCGGCCGGACTGGCGTCGGCGGGGGTGAAGTCATGATCGAATTCGAACTTTCTCCGCAGCAGCGGCAGCTGAAGGAGTTTCTGCACTGGTTTGCCGAGCAGCAGGTGCGGCCGGCGTCCTTGGAGGCAGACAAGAACCACGACACCCCGCTCCCGCTTTTGCAGCAGGCCAAAGCCATGGGCCTGAGCATGGAAAGCGTGCCCTCTGGGGGCGGCCCCGGCGGTGTCGAGGGCGGCCAGGGTGAACGCCAAGGCAACCGCATCGGCGTGATTGCGGCCGAGGAGCTCGCCTGGGGCGATGCCTCGTTTGTGCTAAACCTGCCCGGGGCCGGACTCGGAGGGCCGCCAGTGCGGTTTATGGGAACGCCTGAACAAAAAGAACGTTTTCTCTCCATCTTTAACGGCCCGGAGCTACGGTGGGGGGCCTACGCCCTGACCGAACCGGAGGCCGGCTCGGACGTGGCCGGCATCCGCACCACGGCCCGCAAAGAGGGTGACCACTACATCCTGAATGGCACCAAGACCTTCATCACCAACGGCGCCAAAGCTTCCTGGAACGTGGTGTTCGCCACGGTCGACCGCAACCTCGGCCGGGCCGGGCATCGCGCCTTTGTGGTGGAAAAAGGGACGCCCGGCTTCCGCGTGGGCCGGATCATGGACAAGATGGGCCTGCGGGCCTCCGAGACCGCGGAACTCGTGTTTGACAACTGCGTGGTGCCGGTGGAGAACCTTCTCGGCGGCGAGGAGCGGTATCTGCAGCGTGAGGGCTTCAAGGTAGCCATGCAGACGTTCGATTCTTCGCGGCCAACCGTGGCCGCTATGGCTGTGGGTATTGCCCGGGCTGCGTATGAGCGGGCCCGCGAGATCGCCCGGCAGAACCTCATGCTGGGGCGGCCGTCGCCGCGCTACGCGGCCATCGTGGAAGCCCTTGCCACCATGGCCCGCAAAATCGATGCCGCGCGGCTGCTTGTGTGGAAGGCCGCGTGGATGGCTGATGCCCGCGTACCAAACACCAAAGAGGCGTCCATGTCCAAGGCCTACGCTGGGCAGATCGGGATGGAGGTCTGTTCCATGGCCATAGACGTGGCGGCTGGCGCCGGGCTTTTGCACGACGAGTATCTGGAGAAGTGGTTCCGCGACATCAAAGTCTACGACATCTTCGAAGGCACCGGCCAAATCCAGCGCCTGGTTGTATCGCGGCGGATTTTCGACGACCTGGGGGTACGTATCTAGGCCTGGGCACCCCGGACGCCCTGCTGTCAGCGGTGGTTCGGATCGCATAGCGAACAGCCATGGCACACGATCAGCTGCGGCCCGAACACCTCCCGCAGGGTGCCGGCGGTATCGTTGTCCAGTGCGGCACCAGGCATGGCGTGCAAAACTACAAAGCGGGGTGCCAGCGTGATCAGGGCGGAGAGCAACAGGTCTTCCGCCCTGATCTTTTGTATATCCCGGATGCCCAACACCACATCGCGCAAGAAATCTTCGTCCAGCCGGTTGTTTTCTTCGTCCACGAGCTGGAAGCCCCCGTCGGGGAGCATGATGGCGTGGATTTTTTCCACCTTGGGTTCCTGGGCTTGCACGAAGAATTTCAAAAGCCGGATGAATTCCCTGTATTCACGCTCCAGAAGGTATTCGTCGACGGCGTCGTCGACTACCTGGACAAGTCCTTCTACATAGTCGCGCAGACGGAAAACGAGAAAGCCTTCCAAGACAAGCTCCTGGTTTTGTTCGAAATATGCGAGGATCTCCTGGAGGATGCGCGCTTTGCGTTCGTGTTTGCGGATGCCCGTGGGGATGCTCGCCGGCTCGTGGTCAAGGAGCTGGGTGGCGTCCTGCACGATTTCGGCCTGTTCGTGGGGCGAAAAGTAGCTGTACTGGTTTTGCACCAACCGCGTCAGCAGATGATTCTCCCATTGATCCACAAGCACGTCTGCGATGGCCGTGGCCAGTCGGCGCAGTCCTTCCCGCCGCCAGTGGTCGGTATTCGGCACCATCGCGCTGTCAGGGCCAAACGTGCAGGAGAAGAACGTTAGACCGCCGCGCCTGGTTTCTTCGATCTTTACCGGGTATCCCTGGGCGGCGAGCGGCTCAAGGCTATCCTTGATACCTTTGCGGATGGCGTCCACGAACTGTGCAGTGCCGATGGCAATTGGGTGTGAGGTAGCCTGAGCGGGCGTCAGAGCCAGACACTCCTTCGGCTGTCTTTGGTGCGTGCCTAGTATACCCCGGTAAAACGAGGGGCATGCCGCGGAGGCCGGCGGCAGGAGTTCCTGTCGCAAGCACGAACTTAATTCACAAAAGTAAGTTGCGCGACTCTACGGGTGCGGGGAGGGACGTTTTTGCCGCGGCCATCGATCCCGGGAAAGCCGGAGCTGATGAGGCAGATAAATCGGACGCTGATCCTGGACCTTATCCGCAGGGAAGGTTCCATCTCGCGGGCTGAGATTGCGGCACGGACAGGGCTCAGCGCCCCGGCCGTTACCAGGACGGTTGCTGCCTTGATTGAAGAGGGGTTAGTCCAGGAGGTGGGTGTCGGAAACTCGTCGGGCGGCCGTCAGCCCATACTTTTGTCGTTCAATCCGAAGGCCGGGTTTGTCGTCGTTGTGGACATTGCCCCTTACCGCCTCCTCGGTGGGGTACTCGACCTGTCCGGCGACGTGATTTTTACTGAAGCGGCAAAGGTAACTGGGCTTGGGCAACCTCTTCTAGACCAAGTCACCGCCTTGGTAGAAGAGCTTGTGCACAGAAGTGGCATAGCGTCGGAAAATCTGGTGGGGACTGGCCTCGTCGTGCCCGGAACGCCCGATCCGGGCGGCGAACGCGTGGTGTGGGCGCCTGCCTTGCAGTGGGAAGACATGACGGTGGGTGAACGGCTGGGCTCGCTGCTTGGGTTTCCTGTGACTGTGTTCAACGATGTTGATGCCCTCCTACTCGGTGAATATTGGCGTGGGGCTGCGGTGGGACGCGAGAATGCACTTGCCATCACGGTTGGTTCCGGCCTTGGTGCCGCGATGCTGGTGGACGGCCATCTGTATCGCGGCAGGGACGGGGCGGCCGGCGAGATCGGCCATTGGCTGATGGAAAGTGACGTCGCTTCCACGCAACCCGCGCCGTCGCACGGGGCGGTACGCGGGTTCGGCTTGCTGGAGCGCCGCGTGGCCCTTACGGTACTCGCCGAACAGTGGGCTGGGGCTGGCTTCTCGCCGGGGGAAGGCAAGGTCGACGCCTTTGTGGAAGCGGCTTTGGCCAATGACCGGCGAGCCATCGAACTGATTAACGGTGCCGCCAGGGTGATTGGGAGCGTTGCTTGTAACCTGGTTTGTCTTTTGAACCCTGAACTGGTGGTCCTGGGGGGCGAGATATTACGCGTGTCCGACCTGATCCTGCCCGTGGTCCAGGAGTTGATTGACCAATATGCGCCGTATCCGGCGCCGGTCATCGCGGCCAATTTGGCGGAAAAGAGCACTCTGCTCGGGGCTTGTTACGGGGTCATGATTCGCCGGCGGAGCTCCGTAACGTTTGTGGCGTAGCGATGGGAGCGTACAGAGCCATGTCTATGGAGCAAGACATCCGATTGCAAGGGGAAGCCTTCCGGCACCTAGTTGCCCTGGAGCCGGTTTGGGTGCGCGAACTGGCAGGAGCTTTGGGACACGGTCATTGGAACCGTCTTGTCCTCACGGGAATGGGAAGTTCGTATTTCGCCGCCCTGGGAGCGTCTTACGTTCTGGCCTCGTTGGGCCTGCCGGTGGTTGTCGAGCTTAGTTCCAACCTGCTGTACTACGACCGCGGTCGGCTTTCACCGGGTGACCTCGTCGTGGCGGTTTCGCAATCCGGTGAGAGCGCGGAAGTGGTAAAACTCGCCAGTGAGCTGGCGGCCCGGAAGGTGACGGTGGTGGCTGTCACCAACACCAGCGACAGTACGCTGGCCGCCACGGCACGCGCGGCCTTGGTGACTGGGGTAGTGCCTGACCACGGTGTGGCGATCAAAACCTACGGGGCGAGCATGCTGGCTCTTCTGTATCTCGGGATCCATTTGACGGGTCAACCCACGGCGTTGTGGCGTGGATGGGTCGAACAGACCGCCGGCGCGGTGGAGGCGGCTAACCAACAGGGGCCTTGGTGGCGAGACCGCGGGCACGCCCTCAGGGACGTGCGGGCCGCCGTGGTGCTCGGCCGCGGGGAGTCACTTAGTGCGGCGTGGGCGGGGGCCTTGCTCTTCAACGAGGTCGCCAAGATGCCCGCCTGGGCGGAAGACGGCGGGGAATTCCGCCACGGCGTCATCGAAGTGGCCGAACCAGGTTTCTTGGCTGCCGTGGTGCTGCCGGAATCGGCGCCGGCTTTCGATCTCGGCCGGGCAATGGTGAGCGAGCTCATCGCTACCCATGCGACGGTGATCGCAGTGGCCCCGGTGTCCGTGACGCCGTCACTGGCGGCTACCGGGGCACAGGTTCTTCCTGTCCCTGCCGTGGACGAAGCCGTGCTGCCCCTCGTGCAGGTAGTGCCTTTTCAATGGATGAGCCTCGGCTGGGCGGAAGCCCGGGGATTTGTGCCGGGCGAGTTTCGCCATACGCCCAGCGTGATACGTACCGAAACGTGAACTGGAGGTGAAGGAAAAAGGGGGAAACAGGGTTCGAACACTGGCATCGGCAATGGTAGGACGGGGCGAGGTATTGGTTTCGGATTCCTGACTTCGGGAAGGAGGGCCGAAGGATGAAGCGGATCATGTTGGGGTTGGCAGTGGTCCTGGTGATCGCGCTCGCAGCGGGATGCGGCTCAGGCCAAACGGCCAAGAACCAGACTACCGGACCGATTACACTGCAATTTCTGACCATGAAACAAGCCGCATACAGTGACGAGCACGTCAATGCCATGATACAGAAGTTCATGGAACAAAACCCGGGCATCAAAGTGCAGGTGACATTCGTACCGTACGAGTCGCTGCACGACAAGATCGTGACCGATCAGGCGTCGGGGTCCGGTCAATATGACGTGGTACTGGTCGACGAGATCTGGCCAGCGGAATTTGCGGCCGCCAACTTCATTCAGGACGTGACGAACCGCATCACGCCACAGATGCAAAGTGGCATCAATCCGGCAGTGCTCAACATCATGAAGGTGGGGGACAAGTATTACGGTGTTCCGTGGATCCTGGACACCAAGTTCCTGTATTACAACAAGAAGATGCTGGCCGAGGCCGGCTTCAAAGACCCGCCAAAGACGTGGGACGAACTGCTGAACATGGCCAAGGTTATCAAGCAGAAGAAAATCGTCGAATACCCCATCGTCTGGAGCTGGGGCCAGGCCGAAGCCGTGGTCTGTGATTACGCCCAACTTGTGTACTCTTTTGGCGGCAACATCCTTGGGCCTGATGGCAGCCCCCAGTTCCAGACCGACGGGGCCATGGACGCCCTGAAGTGGATGGTGGGCACCTTGAAGGACGGGCTTTCGAACCCCAACTCGACCACCTACCTGGAGGAGGACGTCCGCCAGATCTTCCAGCAAGGCAAGGCTGCTTTCGCCTTGAACTGGACGTACATGTACGGCCTGGCCAATGATCCCAAACAGTCCCAGGTGGCAGGTGACGTAGGCATAGCCCCAACGCCTGCGGCCAAGGAATCCATTGGCGTGAGTGGCTCGATGGGCTTGGCTATCACCAAGAGCACCAAGTATCCTGACGCAGCCTGGAAGCTGATCGAGTTCTTGACGAGCGAAGAAAACCAGAAGCCTTATGCCTCTGACTCGTTGCCCATCTGGACCGATGCTCTCAATGCCCCCGACCTCAACGCCTCTCCGGAACTGGTCAGCGTGGCAAAAGAGCAGTTCGCCAGCATGAGGGGACGGCCAGAGTTCGTGCCGTGGTATAGCCAGTTCTCCACCGATCTCCAGGTGGCGCTACAGAACGCTCTTCTGCGCAAGGAATCGCCCGAGGACGCGATGAAGCCACTGGTGGACCAGGTAAAGCAACTGGCCAGCGGGCAAAAGTGAGAGCAGAGCCCGGGAGCAGGCGGTCACCCGGCTCCCGGGCCTTCTGTGTCAGGGGGAGCGGCAAATGAGCTCGACGCAGAAGCGGTGGAGTGGCCGGCGCGAGGAACTCATCCTGGCGCTAGTGTTCCTTGCCCCAGCCCTACTGGTCACATTTGGCGTGATCTTTATTCCCCTCGCGGAGCAGTTTTGGACCAGCTTTCACCGCTATACCTTGACCATACCCGGGCGGCCTTTTGTCGGGTTGCAAAACTACCTGAGCGCGTTGTCTGACCCCACTTTTTGGCAGGCCATGGGGCGCACATTCTATTTCACGCTGGTCTCCACCGGCCTCGAGCTGATCTTGGGGCTTTTGATGGCGCTACTACTTAACCAGCGGTTCCGGGGGCAGGGCGTGCTGCGGGCCTTGATTTTGATCCCGTGGGCGCTGCCCACCATCGTGAACGGCATGATGTGGCGGTGGATATACAACGCGGACTATGGCGCTCTGAATGCCCTGCTCACACAGCTCGGCCTGATCAGTCATTATCACGACTGGCTGGGATCGCCTTGGATGGCCATGAACATGGTGATCGTGGCAGATGTGTGGAAGATGACCCCCCTTGTCGCACTGCTCCTTTTGGCCAACTTGCAGACGATTCCCGGGGAGCTGTACGAGGCGGCATCTATCGACGGAGCGGGAGCAATCGGCCGTTTCGTATATGTCACGTTACCATGGTTGCGGCCAGGCCTCCTGGTTTCGCTAGTGCTCCGCACGATAGAGGCGTTCAAAGTGTTCGACATCATCTTCATCATGACGCGGGGCGGCCCAGCCAACGGTACCCAGACGATCGCCTACTACACCTATACCCAGGCGTTCAGCAGCCTGCAGTTCGGCAGGGGTGCAGCCTTGGCCTACCTGACCGCGATGTTCATCGTACTTTTGTCGCTGGTATATTTCCGTCTCATCCGCGAGGACGTCTATTCTTGATGGCAAGGTGAGCACTTCATGAAAAAGGGAAATGGACTGAGGCTTGTGGCCCTATACGGCGGGGCCTTACTGACGGCCGTGTTTGTGCTTGCACCATTTGTGTGGCTATTTATCTCCAGCGTCGCGAGCAATGCTGACCTTCTGTCGCGGCCTTTGCACTGGTGGCCGCAGCATGCCACGTTGCAGCGGTATTTGACTATTTTGACTACGACTGACATGAATTCTGCTGCATACACCTTCCGCATCGCACTGTGGAACAGTTTGCGGTTGGCGGCTGGGGCGACGGTGCTTTCGCTCGCCGTTGGGGTGCCGGCGGCCTACGCTCTCGCAAGGATCGGCGTCAGGTGGGGACGCGTGGCGACCTTCTTCTTCCTGGCGACATACATGCTGCCTCCCATCGCCTTGATCGTCGCCCTCTACATTATCCTGGGCAGCCTGCACTTGCGCGACACCGTCTCTGGGCTTGTGCTCGTCTACACTTCTTTCATTGCTCCCTATGTGATCTGGATCATGCGTGGCTATTTTCTCAGCATTCCCACTGAGATCGAAGAAGCCGCTTTCGTGGATGGTTGCAGCCGGTTTGACACCTTCTGGCGCATCGCCCTGCCCTTGTCGTTACCTGGGCTTGTGACCACAGTGATCTTTGCCGTGTTGATGGCGTGGGACGAGTTCTTCTACGCCATGATCCTTACCTCCAGCCTGGCCGCCAAGACGATTCCGGTGGCCATCGCCGAATTCAGCGGGCAGCACATGGTCGACTACGGCCTGGTCGCGGCGGGCGGGGTGTTGGCGGCCCTGCCGCCGGTGCTAATCGCCCTTTTGTTGCAGCGGTACATCATCCAGGGCCTGGTGGCGGGGGCGGTGAAAGGGTGAGCGGCGGCCGGATTTACCTCCTTGGCAACCTGGGCCTCGATATCAGTATGGGCCCGCTCCCTTCGATGCCGGCGTGGGGAACCGAGGCCATCGTTGCCAAAAGCACCTTCCGGCCGGGCGGTGCCGCTGGCAACACTGCCTTGGCACTGGCTGGGCTGGCCAGCGCGTCCGGACTGAGGCTGGAAGATCTTGAGAGTACAGCTGCCACCGGTTTGGTGCTCTCTTCGCCGGGCCTATCCATCACTGTCTTCAGTGTAGTGGGCACAGACACGCACGGACGCGCATTGGTGAACCATTTGCGGGCGGCGGGCGTGGATACAAGCGGGATCAGCCTTGTACCCCAGCTTCCCACTTCGGTCGGACTGGCGCTGGTGCATCCATCAGGCGAAAGGGCCTTTGTCACCGATCTCGGTGCGCTTGCAGCTGCGGATGAGCGTTGGGCAAGCACATGGGTTCATAAGCCGTCGGGGCCAGGCTGTTTTCTTCTTACAGGAGCCTGCCTTTTGCCAGGGCTCCCGCCGGCCAGCGTGGGGGCACTGTTCCGCCAGATGCACGTGCAGGGGCTGCGGACCGCGCTCGACACAGGCTGGGCGACGGACAACTGGCAGCCCGCAACCGTCGCCGGGTGGCGGGCAGTACTGGCCGATACCGACATCTTTTTGCCGAACGAACTGGAAGCAGAGGCCCTGACCGGCACCAGCGATCCGCATTCGGCGGCGGAAGCCTTGCGGGAGTTATGCGGGGGGACCGTGGTGGTTAAGATGGGTGCCGGTGGCGCACTGGTCGTCGATCGTCAGGGCAGGCGCCACATCCCCACGCATCCCCGCCGCGTGGAAGACACCACGGGTGCCGGCGATCTTTTAAATGCCGGTTTTCTCTATGGCCTATGCCACGGCTTCACCGTTGATGAAGCGGTGGCCCTCGGCCACCGTTTGGCGGGCTTCGTGCTGGAGAACCGGCGGACGTATTTCCCTGCGGTGAGAGATCTATAGCCACAGCATCCGCGGTGCAAAAACGAAGACCGCTGCCGGCAAACGGCGTCGGTATGGTGGCCGTAACTGGCCACAAAAGGTTGGCAACGCTTTGCCTGGGCAGCAGTCGGGATGTAAATTCGCCGGCCAGTCTTCGTTACCTTCCCGGTAGGAGCGGGGAGCAGCCCTGACGTATGATCAGGGAAAAAGCCGGTCGATAGAAAGACCGGCTGGACGAGCGGAGGTGGGTGGCGGTGGAGCCACCGGTACGGTCGGACAAAGCCATGCGGGCATGGGTGGTAAAGCGTTCGGACGCGAAAGTGGCGCCGGTTCTTCATTGGCAGGAAGACGTGGCGGTGCCCACGCCGGGCCCGGGCGAGGCGTTGCTGAAAGTAAGCGCCTGCGGAGTGTGCCACACGGACCTTCACATCACGGAGGGCGAGCTTACGCTGCCGCATGAAAGCGTGATTCCGGGGCACCAGGTGATCGGCCACGTGGTGCAATTGGGGGTGCCGGAACCTAAGGGCGCGTTCGTTCCGGTCCCGCCCGGGGTGTCAAAAGACTTGGCCAGTCGCCTGATTGCCGCCTCCGGGGGCGGCGACGAGCGGGGCTTGCGAGTGCAACCGGGCGTACGAGTAGGCGTACCCTGGCTTTACCGGAGCTGCGGACGCTGCCAATACTGCCTGACGGGCCGGGAAAACCTGTGCGAAAACCCCCAATTTACTGGTTTCTTCCACGATGGCGGGTATGCCGAATACATGGTCGCGCCAGTTGACTTCCTCGTGCCCATACCCGCGCGCTTCGACGATGAGCATGCGGCTCCGTTGTTGTGCGCTGGCATCATCGGTTACCGCTCACTCCGGTTGGCCGGGGTGACGCCGGACCGCCCCATCAGGCTGGGCCTGTTTGGCTTCGGGGCATCGGCACACTTGGCCCTGCAGGTGGCACGTCACTGGGAAACGGCAGTTTATGTGTTCACGCGCAATCCTGAGCACCGGCGGCTGGCCCTGGCACTGGGAGCCAGCTGGGCGGGGGCGACGGGGGAGGAGCCGCCGGTGTTGCTCGAAGCGGCCGTCACATTTGCCCCCACCGGGGCGGTGATCCCCGCCGCCTTACGCGTCTTGGCTCCCGGTGGGACGCTGGCGGTGAATGCGGTTCACCTCGATGGTATTCCGGCCTTCCCCTACGAGTTGCTGTACGGCGAGCGGGTGCTCCGCTCGGTAGCCAACGCCACGCGACAGGACGCCTGGGAATGGATGTACTGGGCCGACGTAGCCGGCATTGACCCGCACGTCGAGATTTACAGCGTGGGCAAACTGCCGGACGTGCTTGGGCGTTTGAAAAAAGGCGAAATCCAGGGCAGTGCGGTGGTCAAACTTCCGTGAAGTCCGAGCCGATCTCGAGCCCGGCCAATCCGGCGATAAAGCGCATCCGCAGCCTCCGCCAGCGAAAGCAGCGGGAGAAGACAGGCCTTTTCTTTGCGGAGGGCATCCGCATCGTGACGGAAGCGGTGCAGGTACGTGCACCAGTGGAGGCCCTGGTCATCGCCCCCGACCTTTTGGAAAGTCGATTTGCCCGCAGTTTGTGTGAGGACCAGCGTCGCATGGGTGTTCCCGTCCTGGAGGTAACCAAAGAGGTTTTTCAAAGCATTTCCGACAAGGACGGGCCGCAGGGACTGGCGGCCGTGATCAGGCAGCGTTGGGACACTCCCGATGCGGCCGCGCGGTCAAACCGGCGCCGGTGGGTGGCGCTTTCAGGGGTACAGGACCCGGGCAACCTCGGGACCGTCCTTCGCACGAGCGATGCGGTCGGGTTTGCGGGCGTCATCCTGGTAGGCCCTACGACCGACCCCTACGATCCGGCTTGTGTGCGTGCCAGTATGGGGGCCATATTTTCGCAACGGCTTGTGCGCCTGACGGTAGAAGAGCTGGCAGCGTGGAAAAACCGGTACGGCTACACGTTCGTGGGCACCTCCGGGGCAGCACCGACGAACTACCGGAACGTTTCCTACCGGGAGCCTGTGGTCATTTTCATGGGGAGCGAACGCGAGGGGCTGTCGGCGCAGGAGCAGGCTCTCTGCGATGTCATGGTGAGCATTCCCATGGTGGGAAGGAGCGATTCTCTGAACCTGGCAGTGGCCACCGGGGTGGTACTCTACGAGGCGTTCTGGCAGCTTCAGAACCTTGGGGTGGGAAGGGAGCGGACATAGGATGTTTGAGCGGGTTTCAGCGTTAGAAGAGCTTTTCTGGAATGCGACTGATGGCATGGTTATCACGGACCCGGATCAGGTGGTCGTCGACTTGAACCCTGCTTTCGAGCGGCTGAGTGGCATACCCAGGGAGAAGTGGATTGGGCAGACCCCGCGGATTATGAAATCAGGCAAAACGCCGCCAGAAGTCTATGCCAGCATGTGGTCCAGTTTGTCGTCGAAAGGGACCTGGTTGGGCGAGGTCATCAACAAACGGCCGGACGGCCACGAGTGGGTTTCCTTTTTACGCATTACTCGCCTTACTGGACCGGACGGACGCACGGAGGGCTACATAGGGATTACTCGAGACATCACTACTGCGAAGGAACAGCAGCGAGAGCTCGCCAGAAGGCTTGAACACATCACGGTTCTAGAGGAAGCGTTAGTTTTTGCCTTGGCGGAACAGGCAGAATACCAACAGCCGGACATACACGACCACCTGGAAAGGGTGCGCAACCTCACACTCCTTCTGGTGAACGCTTTGCGCCGGCTTGGGTGCCGTGAACTCAACGACCCCGAGGTTGCCGATGCGGTGGTTAAAGCCAGTGTTATTCATGACATTGGCAAGGTTGCGATTCCGGAAGGTATTCTTCTCAAACCAGCCCGGCCTAGCCCCGAAGAGTACCAAGTCATGAAATTGCACACCGTGATCGGGGCTCAAATCTTGTCCGGTGCGCGACAAAGAGTGCAGCAACATGCCGCCACTGTATGATGCCCTGACCACGAGACGGGTGTACAAGGAGCCATGGCCTTTGGCGAAAGCCGAAGAATACATCATTGCCCAGTCGGCTGCTCAGTTCGATCCCAGGGTGGTGGCGGCATTTCGGACGGTGATCGATCAATTCGCGTCGGTCGCGTCCGGTCAAGGGGCCGGAGTATCAGAAATCGCTTCGCTCACCCGACCGGGTGATTCGAGCTGGAAATGAGCAATCTCCGCACGCATAGCCTCAGCCGTCTCCAGCAAGCCTTGGGCGGAAGCGGAAAGTTGCTCGGTGGCGGTTCCATTTGACTGTGCTATGGCCGACAGTCACTCAATTTGTTCGCCTGACTGCACGAGTGCAGCACTTTGCTGCTGTAACACAGAAGCTATCTCGTCAAGCAGCCTATCTGTACCAAGAACACTGGCCTGAAGGTCGTCCATGCCTGCGGCGACCCGATGCGTCGACCGAACTCCCCCCGGGCGATCCCACTCAGAAGCTGAGCTATTTCCGAAACAATTAGCTCGATGTTGTCGAACAAGCGGCTTAACTCGCGTGCGGTCACAGCCAGTTCCGAGCGTCCGTAAACACCCGGGCGCGCACTAAGGTCTCCCTATTCCAGGGCTGCAGCCGTACGTTGCAGCTCGTGCAACGGGTTCATCAACCACCTGTATATCAAGAATGCCAAGGGGACGGTGGTGAGCACAGCGAATGTAGCCATCGCGACAAGGACCCCCGGGGTTACTCCCTCAACCGCGGCGCCCGAGATAAAAAGCGTCCACATGAGCGGCCAAGCCGCCACCCCACCGAGCAAGCGGCCTAGAGTCGTTGACCCCCACTGGTCCCGCGCTTCGCCGGACGGTTTTAAGAGTGTCCACTAAATCGCTTTCTCCGGCCCTGATACGCTGATAGAGCTTTTCGGCTTCTTCGATCTCCTTCCGAGTAGGTTTTTTCCGGACTGAACGATATCGAATTACCCGTCCGTTCTCCACGACAGGCGACACGAAGGCTTTGACCCAATAGTGGTCTCTGTTTTTCCGTCGGTTTTTGACGATTCCCACCCACCGCTCTCCAGCTTGAATGGTCCGCCAGAGGTCGGCGAAGGCTTCGAGTGGCATGTCTGAGTGGCGCACGATGTTGTGGCTTTTCCCTAATAATTCTTTCTGGTCAAAGCCTGACACGGCACTGAAGGATGGTTCGCCGTCACGATGATCCCTTTGAGGTCTGTCTCGGCGATCAGCCGTTCGTCGTCGGGGTAGTCGTGGTCAATTTGAGTCACTGGTAGGTTTATTTTCATATTTTTATTTGGTGTAACTTGCCCGTCATGTGTGAAGCGTGTGTGCAGAATCTCCCCGTTGATTTGTACGTGGGCAGAGGGCCGCCTGGAAAATCAAAAAGGACCTCCGCGAGAGGTCCTTTTTGTTCGTATGGCAATTGCCCCTGAGCGGTGGGCCGTGCAGGACTTGAACCTGCGACCCCATACACGTCAAATATGTGCTCTGCCTCTGAGCTAACGGCCCGCGACAAACTTCGCACCCCGCATTATAGCAGACAAATCGGTTCCGGATCAATTGTGTTGACGCCAAAAAGCCGGCAGGCATATAATGACGCCGACTTGAGCTTGATGAACGGCAATGCGGAACACATGCCGGCTCCAGGACAGCACCAGAGAATGGTGGCAATTGCTGGAAGCCACCTGCTAGCACCAGGGCCGGGGACCGCGTTCCAAGCCGGGGTCGGGACAAGCCAAAGGGGCCGGTACCCCGCGGCTTTAAAGATTCCCCGGGTGTGCCCGTTACAGCACAGCAAAGAGGGCCGTTGCCCGCCACAGGGGCGGCGGTCAAGCGGGGTGGAACCGCGGCTACAAAGGCCGTCCCAGTGCGGGCGGCTTTTTATTTTATTAGACATGCCAAGGAGGGGGCTACGGTGGAGGAATCCAAAGGCGCAATGATCGACTTTTCAAGCCCGGAAGGTTTGCACATCCTCCGGCACAGCACGGCACATCTGATGGCGCAGGCGATCAAACGCCTGTACCCGGACGCCAAACTCGGGATCGGTCCCGCGATCGAAGACGGGTTTTACTACGACATCGATCTGCCAACACCGCTGACACCGGATGACCTCGAGCGCATCGAGGCGGAGATGCGGGCCATCGTCAAGGAAAACCTGCCCATTGTCCGGGCGGAGCTCCCGCGGGAAAAGGCCGTCGAACTTTTCACGTCTCGCAACGAGCCGTACAAGGTCGAGCTTATCCACGACCTGCCGAAAGATGCCGTGATCTCAACGTATCAGCAGGGCGAGTTTATCGACCTGTGCACCGGTCCCCACGTGCCAAGCACCGGTGTGTTACACCATTTTAAGCTTACCTCCCTCGCCGGTGCCTATTGGCGCGGCGACGAGCACAACCGGATGCTCCAGCGCATATACGGGACCGCCTACCCCGCGCAGGAAGAGCTCGACGCCCACATGGCGAGGCTCGAGGAGGCCCGCCGGCGTGACCATCGCCGGCTCGGAAAAGAACTCGACCTTTTCAGCATCCAGGAAGAGGCGGGCGCCGGTCTGATCTTCTGGCATCCCAAGGGTGCGCTGGTGCGTGAAATCATCGAGAACTTCTGGCGGGCGGAACACCGCCGTCGCGGCTACGACATCGTGTACTCGCCGCACATCGCCCGGGCAGAACTGTGGCAGCGGAGCGGGCACCTGAACTGGTACCGCGAGAACATGTATACCGGCCTGGACATCGACGGCGTCGAGTATCTGATCAAACCCATGAACTGCCCGTTCCACATCCTCATGTACAGGTCCAAAGTGCGCAGTTACCGCGACCTGCCCATCCGCTGGGGGGAGCTCGGTACGGTATACCGGTATGAACGTTCCGGGGCACTGCACGGGCTCATGCGGGTGCGCGGCTTCACCCAGGACGATGCCCACATCTTCTGCCGGCGCGACCAGTTGCATGACGAGATCGGCGGCGTGCTCGACTTGGCGGATTACATGTTGCGTTCTTTCGGGTTTGACCGTTACGAGCTTTACCTGTCTCTGCGCGATCCGGCTAACCCGCAGAAGTACGCGGGCAGTGCAGAAGATTGGGAATGGGCCCAAAGTACCCTGGCGGGTGTACTGGAAGACAAACAATTGCCCTACAAGGCCGAGGAGGGTGAGGCCGCGTTTTACGGTCCGAAAATCGACATCAAATTGATCGACGCCCTCGGGCGGGGCTGGCAGGGGCCGACCATCCAGCTCGACTTCAACCTGCCAGAGAGGTTCGATCTGACGTATGCCGGGCAGGACGGCCAGCTGCACCGCCCGTATATGATCCACCGCACCGTCCTCGGTTCCATGGAGCGGTTTTTCGGGACCCTGCTGGAGCACCATGCCGGTGCTTTCCCGGTGTGGCTTTCACCGGTACAGGTGATGGTACTGCCCATCACGGGCCGCACGGTACCCTATGCCCGCGAGGTGCAGGCATACCTGCGCGGCAAGGATATCCGGGCAGAGGTCGACGACCGCGACGATAAAATCGGCCTCAAGATCCGGGAGGCGCAACTCCAGAAGATACCTTACATGCTGGTGGTGGGGGACCGGGAGGTGGAAAACCGGACCGTGTCCGTGCGTCACCGCGAGCACGGCGATTTGGGAGCGACGGCACTCGATACGTTTGCCGACGGCGTTCTGGCGGAGATTGCCGCCAAGCGTTGACGGTGTGGCGCCGGACGTGTTATATTCGTGCCGCCATCGAGCGAAGCAGAAGTTCCCCACTTCTCACCCGGAGGCGGTCGTTGTGCCTGTTACCCGGGTTGCCAGGCTAGCCGGCGGGGGGCCAGTCATAATCCTGTGCGCCGGGTTTCAGCTGAGAGATTCGGACAGCGGGGCTTCTGCCCGCTGTCCTGTTTTTTTATAACTTCCGCCGAGGGGGCGAGCGACGATCAGTAAAGACATGCGTGTCAACGACGAGATTAGGGCCCGTGAGGTGCGCCTCATTGGTGAAAACGGCGAACAAATCGGCATTGTACCTTTGCGGGAAGCATTGCGCATGGCCCAGGAAGCCAACCTTGACCTCGTGGAGGTTGCCTCGACCGCCCGTCCCGTCGTATGCCGTCTGATGGACTTCGGCCGCTTCAAATACGAACAAAGCAAGCGTGACCGGGAGGCCCGCAAGAAACAGAAAACCATTGATATCAAAGAAGTGCAGATTCGCCCCACCATAGACGACCACGACCTGGAGGTCAAGACGCGGGCAGTCAGTCGCTTCCTCCAGGAAGGCGACAAGGTCAAACTGGTGATCACGTTCCGGGGCCGGCAGATCGTGCACGCTGACCTTGGGTACCAGCTGCTCAAAGAGATCTCTGGCAGCATGAGCGAGCTCGCCGTCATCGAAAAGCCGGCCCACCTTGAGGGGCGAAACATGATCATGATACTGAGCCCACGGCCGCAGGCCAGGGAGCAAAGCCGCGAGCGGACGGGGGCACCGGCGAGAAGGGAGACGACTACCCATGAAGATGAAAACCCACAAGGGAGCGGCCAAGCGGATGAAGACGACCGCCAGGGGGAAAGTGGCCCGGACAACGGCCTTCCACAAGCATAAGCTTGAGGTCAAATCCAGCCACCGCAAGCGGCAGCTCCGTGCCGGCGCGGTGGTGAACAAGGCAGATATGGCCCGCATCAGGGCCCTTTTGCCGTACGGCTTCTAGCCTGTGCGTGGCCGCAGATTAGCTACTTTCCTCAGGGGGGATTGACATGCCGCGAGTAAAGACCGGGCTTACAAACCGGCGGCGTCATAAAAAGATTCTCAAGCTGGCCAAGGGTTATTTCGGAAGTCATCACCGGCTTTTCCGTCCAGCTAACGAGACGGTGCTAAAGGCGTTGCACTATGCCCGTCGCGATCGCCGGGCCAGGAAAAGGGTCTTCCGCAAGCTTTGGATCGCTAGGATCAATGCGGCCGCCCGCCAGAACGGCATCTCTTACAGCCGCCTCATGGCTGGACTCAAGCGGGCAGGCATTGCCATCAACCGCAAGATGTTGGCTGAAATGGCCGTGCATGATGCCTCCGCGTTCGGCCAGGTGGTGGAAAAGGCCAAGAAAGTGCTGGGCGCCTAGCTGCCAGCCTGAGTGCCGCATGGATGACCAGTTGACGAGCATTCACAACCCGCTGGTGGTGAAATTCCGCCGGGCCATACGCGATGCCAGGTTTCGGGACAAACACAGCGTCGTGGTGGTGGAGGGTTTCCGGCTGGTGCGGGACGCCTTTTCGGCCGGGTGGTTGCCAACCGAGGTCATCTACACGGCCGAATTTGAAACGCGGCCAGAAGGGCGGGCATTTTTGGAAGAACTACGCCGCGGCGGCTTCACGCCGCGGCTTTTTCGCGTTTCCGCCCAGGTTTTCCAGAGCATTTCCGAAGAAGTGCATCCGCAGGGGGTCATGGCGATGGGCCCGCAGCCCAATGCCGCGCCAGACTCCCTGCGGTCGGGCCCCGCGGGCAGTCGCTATGGACCTTTTGTCGTGGTCCTCGCCAGCATACAGGATCCCGGCAATCTCGGCACCATCGTGCGCGTGGCCGACGCGGCCGGAGTCTCGGGCATTCTGGTCACCCGCGGCACTACCGACCCTTGGGCCCCGAAGGCGGTGCGTGCTGCCATGGGCTCGACCTTTCACGTGCCCGTAGTGCTTGGAGAACGGCCGGAGAGCGAAATGCGTACTTTGCAGGCTGCCGGGGTGGCATGTCTCGGTACCTCGGCACGCGGCCACATCGATTACCGAAAGGTTGATTACCGCCGGCCGGTGGCCATATGGTTTGGGAACGAGGGGAACGGACTTTCCGATGAGCTTCTGGCACTGTGCGACGCCGTCGTGAGCATTCCCATATACGGGCGGGCGGAATCGCTGAATGTCAGCACCGCGGCGGCGGTTGTGCTTTACGAGGCGGCCTCCCAGCGGGAGGGCTCGTAGGCCGCCAGTTATATCATTTAGGGTGCCGAACGGTTTGACCATCCCGTGGACTTGTTATAAACTCTTACCGCTGCGTGGTTCTAATACCACCAGGCCACCAATGCTATAACAAGGGAGGGGAACTAGTCATGGCTCCCGACGAGGCCGAGGTTACATTTGCCAAGGGTTTGGAAGATGTAATCGTAGCAAAAAGCCGCATCACCTACATCGATGGTGAGATCGGCAAACTGGTGTATCTGGGGATTCCAATCGAGGAGATGGCGAAGCACTCCACTTTTGAGGAAACTGCCTATCTCCTCGGGCATGGGGCACTTCCCACCCGGCAACAGCTCGATGAATACAGCCGCACCCTGGTTGCCAACCGTGCTCTGCCCGATACCCTCCTCAACATGATGAAACTTTTCCCGCCCACCGCCCTCCCTATGGATGTCCTGCGTACTGCGGTGTCGGCCTTGGGGATGCTTGATCCCAATCCGAAGGATTCCTCCAAGGAACAAAACCAGCTGCGGTCGGCGCGGTTGATCGCCCAGTTCCCGACCATCGTGGCTGCGTTCGCCCGTATGCGGCAGGGGCTTGAACCCGTGGCTCCCAGGGCGGACCTCGGGCATGCGGCGAACTTCCTGTACATGCTGTTCGGGCAGGCCCCGGACGAGTTCACGGCCCGGGTGATGGATGTGGCCCTGGTACTCCATGCCGACCACGAGATGAACGCATCCACGTTCGCCTCGCTCGTCACCGGTTCCACCCTGTCCGACATGTACTCGGCCATTACCACTGGCGTTGGCACCTTGAAGGGGCCGCTGCACGGCGGCGCCAACGAAGCCGTGGTGGCCATGCTGCAGGAAATCGGTACGGTTGAAAACGCCGAGCCGTACGTGCTGAATGCTCTCAAGACCAAGAAGAAGATCATGGGCTTCGGGCACCGCGTGTACCACGCGTACGATCCGCGTGCCCGCATCTTCAAGGAGTATGCCCGTGAACTCAGCCAGCGGAAAAATGACATGACCTGGTTCCAGATTGGCGAGAAAATCGAGGAAGTCATGATCCGCGAAGTTGGGCGGAAGGGCATCTTCCCGAACGTCGACTTCTACTCCGGCATCGTCTATCACCACCTGGGGATCCCGACCGACCTTTATACGCCGATTTTTGCGATCGCGCGGGTGGCGGGATGGATCGCACATGTCATGGAGTACTGGGAGGACAACCGGATCTTCCGTCCGGCGAGCATTTACACCGGCCCGAAGGAAGCTCCGTATGTACCGATCGAAAAGCGGTAAGATCCGGCTGGCATGTGCTATAATGCCCCCAAACGGGGTCGGCCTGCCTGATCGCCGAAGGGGTGTGTGGCGGTGGAACCAGCCGAGTTCTTCTGGAGTATCTTTGAAATTACCGGCTCGATCCTGGCATATCTGCTGTACAAGCGGTTTTCGTGATTGACCAGAACGCCAGGCTGGGATGCTCGGCTTTGGCGAGACGACAAGGCAATGACAGCGGAAAGTAACCTGGCCCGGGTGACGCACCAGGGAAGCGGGGCCGCAGACTGGAAGCCCCGCGCGTCGGCCGCAGGCGAAGTTCCCGCTTGAGCCGCCGGCTGAAACTGGCAGATCATCTGCCAGCCAAGTAGGCTTGGCCGGGTGTGCCCGTGACAGCACGGCTGCCAGCCGCCTGTGATTACGCAGGCGGGGTGGCAGCGAAGAGTTGGGTCGTCTACTCACGCTTACGGCGGCCAACCTGGGTGGTACCGCGGGGAACACGCCCCTGTCCCAATCGGACAGGGGCTTTTGTTTTGGCAGGGGTTTTTGTGGCGCAGGGCGCCGACAGCAAGATGATCGGGAGGTGAACCGATGGAGAGCCATAGCTGGCAGGAATGGGAGAAAAAGTTGGCGGCCGTCACCGCCGCCTTTGAAGCCGAGATCGCCGGGGCCACGGACGAAAAGGCAGTGGAGGCCATTCGCCAGCGGTATCTCGGGCGCAAGGGCGGCGTGTTGGCAGGTATGCTGCGTACGGTCGGGGAGCTGCCGGCCGCGGAGCGGCCACGGGCGGGCCAGCTGGCCAATGCGGCCCGGGGTGCCATCGAGGCGAGGCTTTCCGAGCGGTCGGCACAGCTGGCGGTGGCAGCCCTGGAACGCCGGCTGGCAGAAGAGCAGGTGGATGTAAGCCTGCCGGGCTGGCCGGTACCCGCCGGTCACCGCCACCCCATCAGCATCGTCAAGGCTGAAATCGAGGATTTTTTCGTCTCGCTGGGATACGACGTGGTTTCGGGCCCGGAGACCGAATATGACTATTTCAATTTCGAGGCACTGAACATTCCCAAGGAACACCCGGCCAGGGACATGCACGACTCTTTTTACCTGGGCGAGACTACCCTTTTGCGCACGCACACTTCTCCCATGCAAATCAGGTACATGCAGGCGCATGCCCCGGAGGTGCCGTTGCGGGTCGTGGTGCCGGGCCGCACGTACCGGCGGGACGACGATGCCACGCATGCGCCGATGTTCCATCAAGTAGAAGGGCTGGTCGTGGGGGAGGGCGTAACCATGGGCGATCTCAAGGGCACGCTTCTGGCACTGGCCAGGGCCATATTTGGCGAGGCGACTGCAATTCGCATGCGCCCGAGCTATTTCCCGTTTACAGAACCGTCGGCCGAGGTGGATGTGACGTGCACGGTTTGCGGTGGCACCGGCTGCCGTACCTGCAAAGGTACGGGCTGGCTTGAGGTGCTTGGGTCGGGTATGGTCCACCCGCAGGTACTGCGAAATGGTGGGTATGATCCCGACCGTGTCTCTGGGTTCGCGTTCGGTCTGGGCATCGAACGCATGGCCATGCTGAAGTACGGGATCGAAGACCTCCGGCACTTTTATACCAACGACTGGCGGTTCCTTGCCCAGTTCTAGGAGGGTTTCGCATGCGCGTTCCTTATCGCTGGCTCAAGGAAATGGTGGATTTCGACTGGGATGTGGATGAACTGGCCGAAAGGCTCACCATGGCGGGGCTTGAGGTGGCAGAGATCGACCGGGCGATCCATCTGGATCATGTGGTGGTGGCCTTGGTTACCGACGTATCCCCTCATCCGCAAAACCCGCATCTGAAAATAGTGACCGTCAGGGGACTGTCGGACCAACAGGTGGTCGTTTCCGGCGCCCCCAACGTCGCCACAGGGAAAAAGGTGGCATATGCCCGGCCCGGGGCGGTGCTTCCGGACGGCCGCGCCATCGGTGTGGCGGCATTTGGCGGGGTGGCTTCGGCCGGCATGCTTTGTTCGGCGGCGGAACTCGGGCTGGCGGGCCGGCTTGATCCGGCGACGGTGGCACCGGGCAACCTTCCAGACCCGGCAGCAGGCATCCTGATGTTGCCAGACGATGCGCCCCTGGACCGCCCGGTCATGGAGGTCCTGGGCTTCGACGACGATGTGCTCGATCTCGAGCTCACGGTTAGCTATGCCCAGCACTGCCGGTCCATCCTTGGCGTGGCTTGGGAAGTGGCTGCCCTAACGGGCGCTGGCCGCAACTGGCCGGTCGGGGAAGCGGTCGTGGCCGATGCCCTCTTGGACAGCATGCCCGGGGCTGTGACAGTAAGCATCGAAGATCCGCAGGACTGTGCCCGGTACTCGGGGGTGGTGCTCGAGGACGTCCAGGTGGGGCCGGCACCGTGGTGGATGGTAGCCAGGCTGCGGGCGTGCGGGATGCGGCCCATAAACAACTTTGTGGACGTGACCAACTACGTCATGCTGGAGCTTGGACAGCCCCTGCATGCTTTTGATCTCGACCGGGTGCGGGGTGGGCAGATCCGCGTACGGCGGGCCAAGCCGGGCGAGCGGCTGGTAACACTGGATGGCAGCGAGCGCGTGCTTATGCCGGAGGATCTTGTCATTGCGGACGCCGAGGGGCCGGTTGGTCTGGCCGGCGTGATGGGGGGCGAAGCGAGCGAGATCACGGCCGCTACGCGCAGGGTGTTTGTGGAGTCTGCCTACTTCCGCCGGGAGCTGATCCGGGCGACCTCACGGCGGCTAGGCCTGCGCTCGGAGGCGTCGTCGCGCTTTGAAAAGGGCATTGATCCAGGTGGTACCTGGCGCGCCGCCATGCGTGCCGGAAGCCTCATGTCCACGTGGGGACGGCTTCTGCGCGGGGGCATCGATGTGTTACCGCGTCCGGAGATCATAAGACCGAGGGAGGTCGTGGTGTCGGCCAGCCGCATGAACGCCCGTTTGGGGACTGCGCTCGAGCCGCAGGAAATGGGCGACCTCTGGCGGCGGCATGGCTTCGGGGTGGAGGCGGACGGGGACACGTTGCGGGTGACCGTCCCGACGCGGCGACCGGACGTCGTGGGCGAGGCAGACCTGGCAGAAGAGGTGGCAAGGCTTTTCGGCTACGACCGGCTGCCTGCCACCTTGCCGGGCGGCCAGCCGACGCGCGGCAAGCTCCCGGCGGAGGAATGGGTGGCGCGCCGTCTCCGGGACGATTTGGTATCCGTGGGGCTTTCGGAAGCAGTCACATATGCATTTTTGAGCCCGCGTGACCTGGACCGCCTGCGGTTGGGAAATAACCATCCATGGCGGCAAGCGGTGGCCATCAAGAATCCCATGACGGTGGACCAGTCGTTTTTGCGCACCTCCGTTTTGCCGTCGCTATTGGCGGTAATCGGACATAACCAGCGATACCGGCAGAATGACCTGCAGCTTTTTGAGATCGGGCGGGTGTACCGCAGCCGCGAAGGCGGGCATGACATGATGTTGGGTCCGGCCGGGGTGGTGAACATGACGGCCGAAGAGCTTTTGACCCGCGGAGTGGCAGTGGAAGAAACCATGCTGGCGATTGCCGGGACCGGGCTTTACACTCCAAGAAATTGGCACGGCGATAAGCGGGCGGTGGACTTTTTCTGGCTCAAGGGGATGATCGAACACATTGCACAGGTTCTTGCCCTTCCCGCGCTCCACTGGGAGCCCGCCCGGGAGCCGTTTTTGCACCCCGGACGTGCCGCCCAGGTAGCAAGCGAAGGTTTGGTGCTCGGCTACGCGGGCGAGATACATCCGCTCGTGGCCGAGGCTTACGGGATTGGTGGACGCGTGATGGCGGCTGAGCTCGGTTTGGCGGTGCTCACTTCCCTCGCTGGTGCTGCCCGTTTCTACCAGCCTTTGCAGCCTTTTGCACCTGTGCAACGTGACCTGGCCGTGATCCTGCCGGTCAACGTGCCGGCGGACGCCGTGGAGGAGGTAGCGCGTGCGGCCGGCGGACCTTACGTACGCGGATTCTACGTGTTCGATGTGTACGCCGGCAAAGGCATCGCACCTGGGCAGCGGAGCTTGGCCTTTACCGTCACCTGGGCGGCGGACGGCCGTCCATTGTCTGACGATGAGATAAACAGCTATTCCAGGGCCATTTTTGCTGCCCTGGCGGAAAAATTCGGGGCCACGCCGCGTGTGCAGCCACAAGGGTAAGCGGCCAGGGATGGAGACACAATATTCGTGCACATCCTCAGGCCGGAGATGGTTTCCCTATGAAGTATCTGGTGGAGGCTGCCATGCTGGCATTCCGCACGATCTTCATGTACGCCCTTACGGTGGCGGTAATGAGATTCAGCGGCAAGCGGGCGGTGGGTGACATGGCGCCGTTCGACCTGGCAATCACCGTGGTGATCGGGAGTGCTGCGGCCATTCCACTGGAAGAGGAAAGCATATCCCTTTGGAAAGCCAGTGTGCCCATGATCATGCTGGGAGTGATGGGGCTGGCCGTGTCATGGGTGAATGTGCGGTTCCGGCGCATGGAAGCCATGACACAGGGGGTGCCCACGCTGCTTATCCAAAAAGGTCACATCATCGAAAAGAACATGGTCAAGGAGCGGGTCACCCGCGCCGACCTGGAGATCGCCATGCGGGAGCAGGGTATCACGAACCTGGGCGACATCGAGGAGGCCCGCCTGGAACCGTCGGGCAATATCAGCATCATCCCCAAGGTCAAGGCACGGCCGCTTACCGCCCAAGACCTGCCCACGCTGACCGAGGAGCAGGTGGACGTCATGGTGCAGCATGCCCTGACGCGGCTCCGCGGCCAGTTCGAGGAACTTGTAAGAAGCGGCGCCCAGCAAGAAGACCACAGCCACTGACGCGGCCGCGGCAGGAGTCTTTCGGCCGGGCTGCGAAGATTGAAAACCGGCGGTGGTCAGATTGACGACGGAGAAGACGCGCGTCCAGGTGCAGATTGGCGGAGAGGAATATACTTTTCGCACCACGGCCGACCCGGAGTACCTGCAGGGGCTAGCTTCTTATGTGTCCGCCAAAATGGAAGAGCTGCAAAAATCCAACGCCGGCGTCAGCAAGGAACGCCTGAGCGTGCTTTGCGCCTTGAGCATCGCCGACGAGTTGTTCCGCCTGCGCGAGCAATATGAGCGACTGACCAACCTTTTGGAAAAAGAATGGGAAAAGCGTGCCCGTGAACGCGGGCGGTCTTGAGCATCATGACCAACAACGAGATCGTCGCGGACATACTTTTGGAACTCGCCGACCTGGTTGATCTCAAAGGTGACGAGCCGTTCAAGTCGCGCGCGTACCGGATGGCCGCTGACAACATTTTGCGATTGTCGGAAGATGTGGCGGTTGCAGCGGCCGAGGGTCGCCTGAAAGAAATCCCGGGCGTGGGAGATGCCATCGCCAATAAAATCGAGGAAATACTCACCACCGGTACGTTGCGGCTTCGCGACAGGCTGCGGGAAGAAATCCCACCCGGCGTGGTAGAGCTGTTGCACGTGCCTGGAATCGGCCCGCGCACGGCATCCACACTGTACAAGGCTGGTGTCATGAGTCTGCAGGCCCTTGTGGCGGCGCTCGATGACGGACGGCTTTTGGGTATTCACGGGCTCGGGCCCAAAAAACTGCAAAATCTGCGGCGTGATATCGAACGGTACCTGGCCTTTCGCACACGGCTGCCGGCTGGTGATTTGTGGCCAGTGGCCACGGGGGTAGCGGCTTGGGTGGCGGCCAAACCAGGGGTGCTCCGCGTTGATGTGACAGGAGCACTGCGGCGCCACGGGGCGACAGCGGGGGGCATCGATCTCGTGGCGGCGGCGGAAGATCCCATTGGGCTGGCAAAGACTTTTGCGGCCTGGGAGCAACTCGCGGAAGCCACGTTTGCAGTTCCTGGCCAGGCCTCCGGGCGTTTGCCGGACAGTACCCCCGTTCAGCTCATGGCGGTGGGGCCAGCCGCGTTTGCCCAGGCCCTTTTTCGCACGACGGGATCCGAGGCTCACGTCCGTCACGTGGAAGCTCTTCTGCAAGCACGCGGCCTTCGCCTGGATGAAGTCACTTTCGACGATGAGCAGGCCATTTACGCCGCGGCCGGGCTAGTGTATGTGCCACCGGAGTTGCGGGAAGACCGCGGCGAGGTGGAACTGGCGTCGCAGGGAGAACTGCCGGTCTTGCTGGAGCGAAAGGACTTGCAAGGCGACCTCCACTGCCACACCACGTACAGCGACGGTACCCGTGACCTCGAGACGATGGCAATCGCCGCCAGGGAGCGCGGTCTTCACTATCTGGCCATCACCGACCACTCTCCATCGCTTGCGGTTGCCCATGGCCTCGATCGTGCCCGCCTTATGCTGCAGAAGAAAGAAATCGACCGTCTGAACGAACGATGGAGCGATTTTCGGCTCCTGTGGGGCATGGAGGTCGACATCCTTCCGGACGGGCGGCTCGACATGGATGACGAGACACTGGCACTGCTAGACGTGGTCGTAGCATCGGTGCACACCGCTTTCCACCTCTCGAAAGAAGCCATGACCGTCCGGGTTTGCCGGGCTTTGGAAAATCCCCACGTCGATATTCTGGGCCATCCAACGGGCAGGCTACTCGGGCGGCGGGACCCGTATGAGATCGACCTGGATGAGGTTATCCGGGCTGCGGCCCGCAACCAGGTCGCGATTGAAATCAATGCCCACCCTTGGCGGCTTGACCTCGACGAAGGGCACGTGCGCCAAGCCCGGGCAGAAGGCGTCAAGCTTGCGATCAACAGTGATGCCCATGGTCCCGGGGGGTTCGATGACCTCGCGTGGGGTGTTCAGGTGGCACGGCGTGGGTGGCTTGGTCCTGCCGATGTCGTCAACACCATGGCGTTGCCCGCATTGCTCCTGTGGTTACGGAGGCGATCTTAACGGGCGTATTTTTCTTTTTTGTCGATGGGCTCGGTCTTGGGAGTGACGATCCGGCTAAAAACCCGCTGGTGTCGGCGCATTTACCCACGCTTACCGCTCTGTGCGGCGGACGCCGGCTGACACAGGGGGAGCTAGGACAGGGCCGGCTGGTGCCGCCAGGAGAGGGAGCCTGCGTGGCCGTCCTGGACCCTGCCATGGGGGTGGCGGGGCTGCCGCAAAGTGCCACCGGCCAAACCGCCCTGTTCACGGGGCGGAACGCTCCGGCAATCATGGGCCACCATGTTAACGGCTATCCGACGCCCACCTTGCGCCGTGTTCTCCTCTCAGACAGCATTTTTAAGCGGGTGGCCATGCACGGCGGGCGCGTGACGTTTCTGAACCCGTTCCGGCCGCCGTCGTGGGAACGGCTCCTCGCCGCGGAACCGCCCGCGGATGTGTCGGCGTCAACTCTGGCCTTTTTTGCCGCCCGCCAGCCTTTTCGATCGCTCGCGGATCTGGCGGCCGGGCAAGCGGTGGCCCTGGATATGACCGGTCGCGTATTGAGGGACCGCGGTTTTGACGTCTTGCCGGTGTCGGCTTGGGAAGCGGGCGCCATTGCCGCCAAGGTGGCATCGCGGTACGATCTCACCTTGTACGAGTCGTTTGTCACCGACCTGGCCGGGCATGCCCAGCATGAACGGCTGGCCAGGGACATCCTCGAAAACATCGACCGGTTTGTGGCTGCCTTCGTGGCGGAGGCTTCCGACACGCTTTTGGTGCTTACTTCGGACCACGGCAACGTCGAAGATCTGTCGGTGAAAACGCATACCAAAAACCCGGTGCCGGCGCTGGTGTACGGACCGGATCAGGCAACTGTGGCGTCGGGGTGGCACGATCTGGCGGACGTGGCCCGCGGCGTGTTGCGGTACCTCGGTATTAGCGAGAACCACGCAGACTGACTGTTTTTGGGATGGGAGAAAAGCCCGTGGACGACCGGACTTTGGCGGTATTGGAATTCCAACGCGTGCTCGATCTCTGCGCCGAGGAGGCGAGCTCGTCGCTTGGGCGCGACTTTGTGCGGGCCATGGCACCGGCCACGTCCTTGGCCGAGGTGCAGCGGCTGCTCGCGGAGACCACAGAAGCACGCAGCCTTGTCGACCGTGGCACCCACATTCCCCTGGGCGGCATACACGATATCCGGCCATTCTTGGGGCGGGCCAGTGCTGGCGGGGTGCTTGACCCTGCTGCATTGCTAGATATTGCCAGCACGATTGCCGCCGCGCATGCCCTGCGAGCCTTCTTCCGGGAGCAGGAAGGGACACCGGCGATGGCAGCCATCGCTTCCGGACTAGGGTCGTTCGGGGGGTTGTACGGGCGGATCACCGCCGCCATCGGCCCGGGCGGGGAGTTGCTGGATGACGCGAGCCCCGCGCTCGCGCACATACGCCAACGGCTCCGGAATACGCGCGCCCGCGTCAAGGATTACATGGAAAACTTGGTGCGCTCCCCCAACGTCGCGAGGATACTGCAGGAACCCATCGTGACGATGAGAGACGGCCGCTACGTGGTGCCGGTGCGGCAGGACGCACGCCAGGAACTGCCAGGCATTGTGCACGACGTGTCGGCGTCCGGGCTCACCGTCTATGTGGAGCCCCTGGCCTGCGTGGACATGAACAACGAGGTCCGCCGCCTGGAGGCCGAGGAAAAGGACGAGGTTCTGCGTATCCTTGGCGAGCTGTCGGCCGCGGTGGCAGAAGCAGCACCAGATTTGGCAGTCACCGTGGCAGCGCTTGGGCGGCTGGATGCTGTGGTCGCCCGCGGGCGTTTCAGCCAGCGGCTGCGGGCCTTGGCACCAGAAGTCAACACCGCGGGCCGCATCCGGCTCTTTTCCGTCCGGCATCCGCTCTTGCGGCCGCCGGAGGGGCGGCCGGTCGTACCCATCGACATCGAACTTGGGGGTTCCTTCCAGGTACTGGTCATCACTGGACCGAATACCGGGGGCAAAACGGTCACCTTGAAAACCCTGGGGCTCGCGGTGTTGATGGCACAAACGGGATTGCACATACCGGCTGAGCGTGGGTCCGAGGTGTCAGTGTTCGGTGGGGTCTACGCCGACATCGGGGACGAGCAGAGCATCGAGCAAAACCTTTCGACGTTTTCCGGGCATATGCGAAACATCGTGCGGATTATGGCCGACGTGCCCCGGGTGCGGGCGGCAGGCGGACACTGCCTCGTACTGCTCGACGAGCTCAGCGCCGGTACTGATCCGACCGAAGGGGCCGCCCTTGCCCAGGCGATCCTGGAAGCTTTCCGGAGCCAGGGCGCCCTGGTCGCGGCCACCACCCACTACAGTGAGCTCAAGGCGTATGCCTACGTGACGCCGGGCGTGCAGAATGCGGCCATGGAGTTTAGCCTCGATACGCTGGCACCGACCTACCGGCTTTTCATGGGGGTGCCGGGCCGCAGCAACGCCATTGAGATCGCCGCCCGCCTCGGCCTTTCAGAAGATGTGGTGGCGTTGGCCCGCTCGCTGTGCGCGCCAACACATGCGAAGACCGAAGACCTGCTGGCACAGATCACCGCTGACCGGAGCAAGGCCCAGGCGTTCATGGAACAGGCGCGGCGGGAACGTGCGCAAGCGCAGGCGTTACGCGAAGAGGCGGAAAAGGCCATCGCCCGTGCCCGCGAGGAGGGAAAAAAGGCAAAAGAGGCGGTGCAAAAGCAGGCCACCGCAGAACTCAACGAAGCCCGGGCCCGGATCGAAGCCCTGGCGGCCGAGCTCCGGCGCCTGGTGAAGGAGTGGGAGAAAGACCGCCGGGCCGTGGCTCCGCGCCAGGCGGACGAAATCATCCGGGAGGCCAGGGCGGCAGTCAGCCAGGCAGAAGAACAACTGTTGGGTCTGGCCCTGGCGGGTGAGCCGCCGGATCCCTCGGCCTTGCACGTTAACGACGCCGTGGCATTGACCGACAGTGCCACCACCGGGGTCGTACTCGGGGAGCCGGATGCGGACGGGAATGTGCCGGTACAGGTGGGGGCAATGCGGGTGATGGTGCACTACAGCCGGCTGCGGCTGGCGGAAAAGCCTGCCGAAAAACCACTCCAGGCCCGCTCCACGGTGTCGGGGGCAGAGCGGGCCGTGACAATCTCGTCCACACTTGACCTCCGCGGCCAGCGCGTGGACGATGCCCTGGCTTTATTGGACAAATACCTGGATGATGCCGTTCTGGCCGGGCTCGCACGCGTATTGATTATCCACGGCAAAGGCACCGGGGCTCTGCGCCAGGCGGTACACGAGTTCCTGCGTGAGCATGCCCGCGTGGCCTCGCTGCGGCTTGGTGACCGCAGCGAGGGCGGCGATGGCGTCACCGTGGTGGAGCTCCGGGACTAGAGCACACCTACGGTCCGGGACTGGAACCGTTTGAAGGGGCCGTGCCCATTCCGTCTGCCAGTGTGCACGTGGCTGTCGGTGCTTCCATGCTCGCGTCCTCCGGCACGTACGTGACACCGTTTTCCGTGTATGGTGTCCACGGCACCTTCCGCTGGATAAACACTTTGGTCACCGGCGTGCAACCTGTGCACCCAGGCTGGTACAGAAGGTTCGGGTGCTCGGCACAGACGGTTTTTTGCACAAACACGTCGTCCATTTGGGTCGGCTGGGTGCCGGCGATGAAAAGCTCATTCCGGATGAACGCCGGTGGCGTAATGGGGCTCGGTAGCAAGCCGGACTTGGTGGAAATGGGCACGCTCACTATGTTGGACGGCTGCGTCCAGTCCCGTACCGGCAGGCCTTGTTCGGCTGCCAGCATGGTCGCCTTCCACACCAGGCCAGGCTGCTTGCCTCCAAAAACGTTGTCACCCAGCGGGTGGCGCTCGTCATGGTAGCCCATCCACACACCGCCGGCATAATCGGTGGTGTACCCCATGAACCAGGCATCCGTGTTGTTCTGGGTCGTGCCGGTCTTGCCAGCGGCCGGCCGTCCGATGTTCTCGCGGGTACCGGTGCCTTCGGTGATAACGCTCTCGAGGGTATTGGTCATCAGGTACGCCACGGACGGGTCGACGATCTGCTTGCGTTGGGGCGTGTTCTCCTCGAGCACGTTGCCGTACCGGTCTTCCACCTTGAGCACCATGAGCGGCTGGCAATAGACGCCATTGTTCGCCAGGGCAGCGTAAGCCATGGTCAGCTCAAGCGGCGTGACTCCGTGGGTGAGGCCGCCCAGGGCGAAAGATGGATTGTTCCGGTCGTTGACCTTGGGGTTTTGGAGCTCGAGGGTGGTAATACCAAACCGGAGGGCGCTTTGCACCCCCTTGTCCACGCCGATCATCTGGAGGACCTTGACGGCCACCACGTTGACCGACAGGGCCACTGCCTCGCGGATGGTGATGAGGCCGCGGAATTTGCGGTCGTAGTTCTTGGGTGTGTACGTGTCGCCATTCGGAAGCTGGATGGTGGTCGGCACGTCATCGATGACCGTGCCGGGGCTCATGCCGGCTTCAAAGGCCGGTACGTACACGGCAATGGGTTTGAAGGCAGACCCCGGCTGGCGTTCGGCTTGCGTGGCGGCGTTGAACGGCATCTCCGTATCGTATTTCCGTCCGCCTACCATGGCGACGATTTCGCCGGTGTCGACCTTGACGAACACACCGGCCATGTCGACGTAGTCCTGGCCCGACTTGATGGGGAAGTTCTTGTCCAGCTGGGCGTGGATCGCCTGTTCGAGGGCGGTCTGGATGTTCATGTCGAGGGCGGTGTATACCTTGAGCCCGCCATGGTAGACCATGTCAGCCCCGTATTTCTGGATAAGGTACTGGCGGACGGCGTCCACATACCAGACGCCTGGGTAGTCAAGCGTGGTTTGAAGCGGGGCAAGTTTGAGGGGCTCGGCCTTGGCCTGATCCGCCTGCTGCTGCGTTATGTAGCCCTGGTCGACCATGGCCTGCAAGACGACCGCCTGCCGCTCTTTCGCTTGATCCATGTGCGTGTACGGATCATAAATGGATGGGGCATTGACCATACCGGCGATCATGGCCTGCTCGGCCAGGTCGAGGTCCCAAACGTTTTTGCCGAAATAAGTTTGCGCGGCGGCCTGTACCCCCGCGGCGTGGTGGCTGAATTCGACGTTGTTCAGGTACAATTCCAGGATCTGCTGCTTGCTGTAACGCCGCTCCAGTTCTACTGCCAGGATCAGCTCCTGCACTTTCCGCTTAATGGAACGCTGGAAGCGGGTATCTTGGAGGAACGACATGCGTGCAAGCTGCTGGGTGATAGTGCTCGCACCCTGGATATGGTGGCCCAAGGCATCGTTCACGACTGCCCGCATGATGCCGATAATGTCGAAGCCATGGTGGGAATAAAACCGGCGGTCCTCGACGGAAATAAAGGCTTCTTGCAACGTTTGGGGTATCTTGCTGAGCGGCACGGGGCTGCGGTCATAATCACCGTACAGCTGGCGAACCGGATTGCCGTAGCGGTCGTAAATGGTCGTGGACATGCTGGTCTGGATGTCGAGTGTCGGCAGGGCTGGCAAGCTGGAAACGGCAGCTACCACAAAACCGGTGCCGATGCCGATGGCCGAAATCAACAAGACGGCAGCCACCACGAGGGCTATTTTCCATGTGCGTGACCGGTTACGCCGGCCGCGTTTGGCCCGGCGCTCGGCAGAAGCGGAATCGGCTGGTGTGGGCATTTGTAACATACCTCCTGCGAAATCCCACGCAATTATAGCATGCGATTATAAATGCAATTTAAGAAACCACCCCCGGGAAATGTATTAGAAGACAGTTTATAGCTATGGTTTCGTACCATACAACCGGTTTTGTGCCGCCAAATCGATATTGCTGCCGGGCGGTGGCCGGTGTTATACTGCCGGCAACAGAGATCGTGGGCTGGCAAGTCTAGGGTAGAAACTGTAGGTACAGTAGATGGCCGGCGGCGGTCTCGATCGGAAACCACAATCACGCGGTAGGACGGTAGGGGCTTGGCCGGAAACCGACCCCGCGACGGGGTTTTTTAGTTCCCCGGGACGGGAGGTCACTGTAGAGCCCCCCTGCGTCAGCCGGAAGGAGGGTTCGTACAGTGGTCCGTGGTATTCGCGGCGCCGCCCAGTGTGCCGACGGGCGGCCGGAGACAGTGCTTAGCACCGCACAAGCGCTACTGGAAGCAGCCCGCGTCGCTAATGGTCTTGATCCTGCCGACGTTGCGGCCATCTTCTTCACCGTCACCCCTGACCTCAACCAGGCTTTCGCGTCACAGGCAGCCAGACAATTGCAGTGGGCACACGTACCCCTGATCGACGTGGCCCAGGCCCCGGTGGACGGGGACATGCCCCGTGTGCTGCGAGTGCTAATTCTTTGGAACACCAATTTGCCGCAGGACAAAGTGCGGCACGTCTACCTCGGAAAAGCCGCGGCGCTGCGGCCCGACCTGGCGGCCGAGGCCGGACTGGTGGGGGGTGCCGGCGCATGATGGTGGCTTTGGTGCCAGCCGGTACCGCGACCGCGTTGCGCGTGGCGACCGCGTTGCAGGGTTTCGGACTTGCGGCCCGCCGTGTGCGTTTTGGCGAACGAGAAGCCCTGATCATTGACACGGATTCCCCAGACGTACAGAAAGCCGTCGAGGACATCGACGGTGTCGAGAAGGTTTCGGTCACCCGCGATTCCTACCCGCTTGCCAGCCGGGCCGTCATCGGACGCGACACGGTGGTCAGGTTTGGCACGGAAGCGGCTATGGTGGAGATCGGCGGCAAGAACCCGGTCCTCATCGCGGGGCCGTG
>CADDZV010000004.1 GCA_902812875.1 Clostridiales bacterium | reverse complement strand
GCCGGCCGCCCGGGGCGCGGGCGGGCCCGGCAATGTCACGGCCCCGCTGCCCGGAGTGATTCTCGACATTCGGGTTAGCCCGGGCGACCATGTCGAAGCCGGCCAAGTGGTGGCAGTGCTCGAGGCCATGAAAATGGAAAACGATATCGCGGCTCCCGTGGCGGGTTCCGTCAAAGAGGTGCGGGTCGCAAAGGGCCAAGCCGTAGCCCTGGGCGAGGTTCTGGTCATAATCGAACCGTGAGTCCGCACACCATTCTTTGGCTGTAAGTGGAAGGAATTATCTAATTCACTGGCGAATACACTGGCATATCCGGCGAGCCGTCATGGTTCGCAAGGGGTCTGATTGGGCAGAATGATATTGGGTGCCGTACTTGAAAGCGTGCAGTTGGCAGACAGCGGACAGTTTCAAAAAGGAGGGAGGGCACAAGCACATCGCGATGCCGGGACGTCTTTGTTAAAGGCGCACATGTAAAAAGGGGAGATCCAGCATGTTAGAACATTCCTTTGAAAAAGCGACCGTGGAGAATGACAGTTGGAGCCAGCGTTCGTGGAACAACCAACGCAGTATCGATGACAGCGAGCACAAGACGGATTCTCAGGACGGACAGGGGCCTGCGTACGACCGGCTGGGCGATTATTACAACAGCCTTGAGCAAGCCGACACCACCCAGCGTCCCAAGGTGGGTTCGATCGTGGAAGGAGTCGTCACAGGCATCGCCGACTACGGTGCCTTCGTAACGCTGCCCGACGGCCAGAAAGGACTCATCCATATCTCCGAAATTACGGACGCGTTTGTGGAGGACGTACGCGACTACCTGTCAGTGGGCGACCAGGTGCGGGCGGAAGTAATGCCATATGTTCGGGGGAAGTTGGCCCTTTCGATACGCAAACTCGGCGGCATTCCTCGTAAGCCCACGAGTGCACCGAAACTCGGCACTGTGTACACGTTCGGCGAGGACGTGGATTTCCTCCCGCCGGCCCCGCGCAAACCGGCGGTTGCGGACCTGGCTGCCCACCTGCGGGCAGAGATCGAGGTGCAGCGTCAGGTACTCCAGCTCTTGGAGGAGTATGAGGAGCTCAAACGGCAGGTGAATTCTTACAAGGCGGCCCTGGAGGAAAAAGACCGCGAGCTCAGACAGCTGCAAGCAGAGGTCGAAAAGGCCGCCTCCATGTTGGTGAAAAAGTATGCCAAAAACGAATAACTCCGCCCAACCGGCGGTGCCCGACGAGCGGTCGCTGGCGGTCATGACTGCCATGCTGGGCGGCGGCAACCGGCGCTGGGCGGTGTCGCTCTTGCGCCATTACGCTCCGGTCAAACAAGAGCAAGAGCTGGTTGCCATCCTCCGTGCGCTTTTGCAGCTGGGGCTTGTGAACCAGGACGAGCGCGGGCTTTATGGTCTTACGGACGCGGGGCGGGACGCCATCCAGCGCGCCATGGCATAGGCTTTTGTCGGTGACGGGTCTTGCCTGAAGACGCGGTAGTGTTTTCCCGCCGGGCGTGGGAAGCACTCATTGAAGACTGCTTGCACCGGCTGCCCCTGGAGGCATGTGGTCTTTTGGGAGCCTCCGGGGGCATTGTGCGCGGGGTATTTCCGGCGGACAACGCCCGCCACAGCTCGGCCAGCTACGAGATTGCCGCCGCCGACCAAATCAGATTGCGCAAAGAGATTGCTGACGCTGGCTATACGCTTTGGGGGATTTACCACTCGCATCCTGGGGGTGTACCCTGGCCGTCCCAAGTGGACATAACCCAGGCCTACTACCGCGATCTTTTCTACGTCATCGTATCCTGCGGGCCAGGAAAGCCCGCGGTCGGCGTGTTTCGGATTGTCAACGGACAGGTGAGTGCCCGCCCGGTGAGAATACTGCCTGAGGCCTGACCGTCTTTTTCATCCCCCGCTGCCAGGTTTTCACTGAAATTCTATTTAAGCTTGAAGGGTATCGCACGATCACGTAGAATGGGTGTACGTGGTTTGATGTGGTGATAAGTGGTGGAGAACCGGAGCGGGGGCCAGACGGTTGTTTATCGGCGAGTACCAGCATAGCCTGGACGACAAGGGTCGCCTGTTCATGCCGGCCAAGTTCCGCGAAGAACTCGGACCGCGTTTCATTGTGACACGCGGGTTTGACCACTGCTTGTTTGTGTTCCCTCTCAACACCTGGCAAAGCCTCAACGAGCAGATGCAGAAGTTGTCCCTGGGCTCTCCCGAGGCCAGGGCTTTTTTGCGCTTGTTTTTTGCCGGCGCCGCCGAGTGCGAGGTGGACCGGCAAGGCCGCGTGCTTTTGCCGCCTTACCTCCGCGAGCACGCTCACCTGCAGGCGGATTGTGCCGTCATTGGGGTTTCCAATCGGGTGGAGATCTGGGACCGGGCGTTGTGGGAATCGTTCCGTGAGAGTGTAGCCGAGACGTACGAGTCGATTGCGGAGAAGCTCATCGGCACTGGCCTATGACGACTGACCAAGCATTCCACCACACGCCGGTCCTCCTGCAGGCGGCCATGGACTACCTGGCTCCCCGGCCAGGCGGGATCTACGTGGACTGCACGCTGGGGGCGGGCGGCCACACGCAAGCCATACTCGAACGCGGCGGCACTGTCATCGGCCTTGACCGTGATCCGGATGCCGTGGCAGCTGCGGGCGAGCGGCTATCGGCCTACCGGGACCGGGTGACGATCGTACAGGCCAGGTTTTCCAGGCTCGGCGAGGTGGTCGGCGAGCTCGGGTTCGTCAAGGTGGATGGCTGCCTGTGGGATCTTGGCCTGTCGTCTTATCAGGTCGATTCACCCGGCCGTGGTTTCGCGTACCAGACCGACGGCCCCTTGGACATGCGCATGGGGAAGGAAGGCAAGACCGCCGCTGATTTGCTGGCCGAGCTTGATGAACAGGAACTGAAACGGGTTTTGTGGGAGTACGGCGAAGAGCGATGGGCGGCACGCATAGCGGCTTTTATCGTGGCGGCCCGGGAGCGCCATCCCATTACGACGACGGGACAGCTGGTGGAAATCATCCGGGATGCCATTCCCGCCGCCGCCAGGCGCCGGGGCGGGCACCCGGCACGGCGGACTTTCCAGGCCCTGCGGATCGCGGTGAACGACGAGCTGCGAGAACTGCGGGTGTCGTTGGCGGCCGCCCGTCCGCTTTTGGCACCTGGCGGCCGGCTGGTGGCGATCTCGTATCACTCGCTGGAGGACAGAATCGTCAAAACGGCTTTTCTGGACATGGTGTCCGGTGGCGAGTTTGACTTGCTGACCAAAAAACCAGTGGCGCCGCAACCGGAGGAAATACAAGCCAATCCCCGCAGCCGTAGCGCGCGGCTGCGGGCAGTGGAGAAGGCTTAAAGCCTGGGCTTCGGGCGGCTGTGGGAGTTCTAGCCTGATCAGGGGGGAAATAAGGTGCTAGGGGCATCGGCCGGACCGCTCTACGAAGGGAATTTGGCCAGAAACGAACGGACAATACCCCGATACGAACCGCCGCAGCGTGTACACCGTCCGGCGAAAGGGCGTGCGCGTCCTGCTGTCAGCCGACCGGCCGCACAAAGCGTACCGCGGGCGAGAGTGGGTGTTACGCGGCGTTCCCTGGCCATCCTGGCAGGCGTGTTCCTGGGTGCTTTGTTGGTGGCCTACCTGCAGCTTCAGAGCATCAGTCTCGGTTACCGGCTGATGGCCCTGCAATCCGAGCTGCAGGCCGTGCAGCAACAAAATCAGAACCTGGCCCTGGAGGTGGCTCGCCTCGGCTCGCTCAGTCGCATCCAGGCCGAGGCCACCCGCCTTGGCATGGTCCAGCCGGCCGAGGTGAGGGTAGCGGTCATGGGGGCCGGTGTATCTGTCAGCGATGCCGCTTCACCACCGGGCGTTTCCGAACTGCCCACGCAAGGGTTGGCCTATGCAGCCAGCCGGACTGCCACCACCGATGCCGGCAGCTGGCATGAGAGCCTGAGGCGGCTTTGGGCACGCCTCTTGTCGCTTTGGCACCCAGGCTCACCATGAGGGTCCGGGCCCCGTCAGCGAGCTGTGGGGAGAAGGGGGAGCATGGCCAGGAGAAGGCCATTTTCTGCAGACGGACAATCCACCCGGCGGGAATGGGGCATCCGCAACATTCGGCGCCGGGTGATCATGCTTTTTGCATTCACGTTGGCGGCGTACATGGCACTGGTACTCCGGGTGGCATGGATCCAGTTTGTTCGTGGTGCGGAGCTTTCGCAGGGGGCACTGGAGAATCGCCTGCAAGAGATTCAGATACAGGCACGGCGCGGACCCATTTATGACCGCCAGGGCAGGGAGCTGGCGGTCAGTGTCACGGTCGATTCGGTGTACGCCATTCCGGCAGAAGTGACGGACGCCCAGGCGGAGGCTTCCACCCTGGCGTCGCTCCTGGGTATGGATACCCAGACGGTGCTGGCCAAGCTTACTCAAAAATCGGCCTTCGTATGGGTCAAGCGCAAAATCGATCTGGACACGGCCGAAAAAGTCAGGCAGGCCAAGCTTCCCGGTATCGATCTGGTGCCCGAAAGTCAGCGTTACTATCCCCAGGGCTCTTTGGCGGCCCAGATCATCGGCATCGCCGGCATCGACAACCAGGGGCTCGAGGGTGTGGAACTCGAATACGACCAGCAGCTGCGGGGCGAAAACGGCGCGATCGTCGTGGAACGTGACGCCCGCGGGGTCGAGATCCCGCAGGCGGTGCACCGGGCCTTTCCTGCCCAGGATGGCGACCAGGTCTTTTTGACCATCGACGAGTACATCCAGCTCATGGCTGAGCGCGAACTCGACGAAATCGACGTCCAGTATCACCCGAAGGATGCCCTTATCCTGGTCATGGATCCGCGGAACGGCGAGATTCTGGCCCTGGCCCAGCGCCCCACATACGACCCCAACAACTACCAGCAATATCCGGCCGCCAACCGGCGTAACATCGCCGTGTCGGACGTTGTGCCTCCCGGGTCGATATTCAAACCCGTGACCGCGGCGGCCGCGCTGGAAGAGGGCACGTCACACCTGACAGATACCTACTACGACCCCGGCTACACGATAGTGACGGGGGTGCGCATCAACGACTGGAAAGCCGGGGGGCACGGGCACGAAGATTTCGCCCAGGCCATTGCCAATTCGTGCAACGTAGCCTTGGTCAGCATTGGCCTTTCCCTCGGGGCCCAGAACCTCTACAAGTATGTGGACGCCTTCCACCTGCGGGAGAAAACCAGCATCGACTTGCCGGGCGAGGCCAGCGGCATCTTCCCGCCGCTTTCGCAGGTGAAACCGATCGACCTTGCCGTCATGTCGTTCGGGCAGACGCTTACCGTGACGCCCGTGGAGATGGCGGCTGCGATTGCAGCCATTGTGAACGGCGGGGTGTGGCATACCCCCCACGTCGTGAAGGAAATCCGTTCTCCAGACGGCCAAAAGGTGTTACAGTCGTTCACCGGCGGGCCCGGGGAACAGGTGATCTCGCCCGCCACCTCACAGGACATGGTAAAGATTCTCGAGGGCGTGGTGACGAACGGCACCGGTACCACCGCTAAGGTGCCTAGCTATCGCGTGGGCGGCAAGACCGGGACGTCGCAGAAGGTAGAGGGAGGGGCGGTCGTCAACAAGTACATATCCTCATTCATAGGGTTTGGTCCGATCCCCGACCCGCGGCTTCTGGTGTTGGTGATGGTGGATGAACCGCAGGGCCAGCATTTTGGCAGCCAAGTGGCGGCGCCCGCGTTCTCCCGGCTGATGGGAGATGCCCTCCGCTACCTTGGTATCCCGCCGCAGGAGCCTATCCCAGGCGTGCAGGCAAACGGAACGGCGGCCGGCCAGGTTACAGTACCGGACGTCCGCGGGCTTTCGCGGGCCGACGCCATCGCCAGGCTCGGGCAGGACGGGCTGGGGAGCGAGTTCACCGGCCAGGGCAGTACGGTGGTTGCACAGTTCCCGCCGCCGGGAGCGTCGGTATCGTTTGGGGCAAGGGTGCTGTTAACGTTGGGGCAGGCGGGAGCGTCTAACGGATCGGACCTCGTCGCGGTGCCTGATCTGGTGGGGATGGACATCAATAGTGCCGCCAGGGTTCTGGCCGGACTCGGTCTAAAAGCTTCGGTGTCGGGTTCAGGACGCGTGGTCTTAGTCGATCCGGCCCCAGGGGTTAAGCTTTCCCCTGGCAGCACTGTGCGCCTGGAGGCCAGCGGCGGGGGATAACTGTTTGGAACCGAGGCGGGATTTGACGGCCACGTTTCGGGGCAAGATGGAGGAAGAAAGTGCCAGTGATCGCCTTGGGTGTGGAAGGGGCAGATAGACCTTGAGATTGGATGAGCTTGTGCAGGCGGTTCCGGGCGCCCGGGTCGCCGGCGACCGGACGCAGGAGATTTTGGGCGTTACGCACGACTCCCGCCAGGTGAAGCCCGGTTATATGTTTGTGGCCATTCGCGGCTTCTCCCACGATGGCCGCGAGTTCATTCCCCAGGCCTTGAGCCGGGGAGCGGCGGCCGTCGTGCAGGAACAGGCCCCGGCTGGCGGGTACGGTGCCGTACCGGCAGTGGACGTACCAGACGCCAGGCTGGCCCTGGCATTTTTAGCGGCACAGTTTTACGGCCATCCGTCCCGCAAACTGCGGGTCGTAGGCGTCACCGGCACGAACGGCAAGACCACTACCACCTTCCTTGTGAAGTGGATCCTGGAGTCCCAGGGCCATCGGGTGGGTCTGGTGGGAACTGTAAAGAACATGATCGGTGACGAGGAGCTGCCTGTCACCCGCACCACACCCGAAGCCACCGACTTGCAGGAACTTCTGGCCCGTATGGTGGCGGCGGGTTGCTCGCATGTTGTCATGGAGGTTTCTTCCCATGCCCTGGCACTTTCCCGGGTGGCCAGCTGCGAGTTCGACGTAGCCGTGCTCACGAACGTCACGCAGGATCACCTGGATTTCCACAAGACGTTCGAGGATTACTGGCAGACCAAGGCCCGCCTTTTCGATGGGCTCGGGCACTCTTACCTGGAGAACGTTGCACCCAAACAGAACAAGGCGGCGGTGCTCAATTTCGACGACCCGCTCGGGCCGGTGATGGCAGGCCGGATGGCCGCCCGGGTGGTGAGCTACGGTCTCGAGCCGGGCGTGGACGTTCGGTTGGAAGATTGGCGCGTCACCACCGGGGGGATAGCAGGCAGGCTTGTGTCGCCGTGGGGGGAGGGGGATTTCCAGAGTCCTCTAACCGGCCGGTTCAATGCCTACAACAACCTGGCCGCCATGGCGGTGGCTTTGTGGGAAGGGGTGGATCTTCCCAGCGTATTGCAAGCGGTCAAGACAGCACCGGGCGTGCCGGGACGGTTTGAGCGGGTGTACGAAGGCGAGTTCACGGTGGTGGTTGATTACGCCCACACACCGGATGGACTTGAAAATGTGCTACGGACAGCCCGACAGCTTGCCCAAAGCCGCGTGATTTGCGTGTTCGGCGCGGGCGGCGACCGCGACCGCGGCAAGCGCCCGTTGATGGGCGAGGTGGTCGGCCGGCTGGCCGACTATGCGGTCATTACCTCCGACAACCCGCGCTCCGAGGACCCGGAGGCAATTATCGCGGAGATCGTGCCCGGGTTTGTCGGGGCAGCGCCAGGCAAGCCATACAAGGTGGAGCCAGACCGCCGCCGGGCCATCAACCATGCCGTGTCTTTCGCCGAGCCTGGCGACCTGGTGCTGATCGCCGGCAAGGGGCACGAGACGTACCAGGAATTCAACGGCTACCGGATCGACTTCGATGACCGGGTGGTAGCCAAGGAGGCCCTGGCGGAACGGTTTGGCGGTGAGCACCATGCCTGAGGGTTATTACCGGCGGCAGATCCTGGACGGCCGGGAACTGGCGATTGCTTGCGGCGGTGTGATTGTCCGCGGCGATCCCGAGACTGCGATCACGGGGGTTAGCACTGATTCCCGGCAGGTGATGCCGGGCGATCTCTTTTTTGCCTTGAAAGGCCAGAACCAGGACGGGCACCGGTTTTTGGCTGCGGCGTGGGCGGCGGGAGCGGCCGGGGCGGTGGTGTCCGAGCTGCCGACGGGCGACGTGCCGCCGGGGCGGCTTCTCGTTCACGTGCCAGATACCGTCGGAGCACTGGGGCGGCTGGCCGCCTATTTCCGGCTGCGGTTTTCCCCTGTGGTGGTCGGCATCACGGGCAGTGTGGGTAAGACGACGACGAAGGATTTCACGGCGGCAGTGCTTGGTCAGGCCGGACCCGTGCTGGCCAACTACGGCAACCTGAACACGGAGATCGGCCTGCCCCTGACCGTATTCCGGTTGCGTCCCGAGCATGCCTTCGCCGTGTTTGAGATGGGGATGCGGGGACCGGGACAGATTAGTGCTCTATGCAGCATTGCCCGTCCCCAGGTGGGTGTGATCACAAACATAGGTACAACGCATTTGGAGCTTTTGGGGTCGATCGAGGCGATCGCCAACGCCAAAAAGGAGCTGATTCTGGCCCTGCCGCCGTTTGGGCAGGCGGTGTTGTGGGCGGACGACCCGTGGCTGTGGCGTTTTGGGCATGAAACCGCGCGGCGGGTAGTGTGGTTCGGACTCGGGGACGGCAGAGCAGCCGCTACTGGCGGTGTCTACACACGTGGCACCGTCACCATGCACCCGGATGGCACAGACTTTGTGCTGGCCTACAGGGACTTTGCGGTGCCTGTGCATCTTGCGGTACCCGGCCGCCATATGGTGCTTGATGCCCTGGCGGCGGCTGCCGTGGGCTTCGCCCTTGGGCTTGATCCGGAAACGATTCGGGCTGGGGTTGAAAAAGCGGCCGTTTCCGGCATGCGCTCGGAGATCCTGCGTGCTGGAAGTTTTGTCATCATCAATGACGCGTACAACGCCAGCCCCGTATCCATGCGGGCCGCCCTCGAGCTCTTGGGGCTCATCGGCCACGGCCGCAGGAAAGTGGCGGTGCTCGGCGACATGCTCGAGCTCGGGGAGGCGTCACCGGAGGCCCACCGGGAGGTGGGCAGGCTTGCCTACCGTATGGGCGTCGATGTTCTGGTCGCAGTTGGTCCCCGTTCCCGGGACATGGTGCTCGCATCTCACGAAGAAGGCATGGACCCCAGGCGAGTGTTTGAATTCTCGGATGCCACTGCGGCGGCGGGGGAGGTGCCGTCCCTTCTGGAACCCGGCGACGCGATACTGGTGAAAGCTTCGCGGGGGACGCACCTGGAGCTTGTGGTAGCGGCGCTCCAGAAGGCGGCAGCGGGTACCGGACCGGGAGGGATCGCGCCATGAGGCACGATCTTTTGATTGTCCTGACGAGTTTTGTGGCGACGGTAGCCTTGGGAATGGTGGCGGTGCCATTCTTGCGGGTGCACGGGGTGGGGCAGCACGTACGGGAGGACGGCCCGGCCCGTCACCTCGTAAAAAGCGGAATTCCTACCATGGGCGGGATCTTTTTCATCGTGCCGTGGCTTCTGGTGGCGCTGTCGGCCGGACGCTCACCGGCCGTGGCTGCCGTAGCTTTTGTCACCGCCGGATCGGGAGCGGTGGGGTTCTTGGACGACTTTCGCAAATGGCGCTATGGCCGGTCACTGGGTTTGCGGGCACGTACCAAGCTACTCCTGCAGGTACTGGTGGCGGTCCCCGCCCTCATGGTGCTGGCCGGCCAAGCCGGTACCCAGATCTGGGTTCCATTTGGCACCCGGTCGTTGGATTTGGGCATATGGTTTGTGCTGTTCGGAGTGCTGGTGATCGTTGGTGCTACCAATGCCGTGAACCTGACGGACGGCATCGACGGTTTGGCGGCCGGCACCACGGGCATCGCATTGCTTGCTTATGGGGCGCTGGCCTGGTCGTTAGGTCACACCGACCTGCAGGATTTTGCCCTGGCGGGGGCAGGCGCCATGGCCGGTTTTTTGGTCTTCAATTTTCACCCGGCGCGCGTGTTTATGGGGGATGTCGGTTCCCTGGCCCTGGGAGGGGCCCTGGCAGGGCTGGCGATTGCTACCCGCACGGAGCTGTTGCTCGTGGTGGTGGGGGGCGTTTTTGTGGTAGAGACCTTGTCCGTCATCTTGCAGGTGTTTTCCTTTCGCGTTTTTGGGCGGCGCCTTTTCCGGATGAGCCCATTGCACCACCACTTCGAGCTTGTGGGCTGGGGTGAGGTTCCTATCGTGCTTATGTTTTACGCGGCGGCGGCAGTGGCAGCCTGGGCAGGGCTTTGGCTGTGGCAGCTAACCGGCTTCTGACGGGGGGAACAGGGCAGGTGACTGGTCACAAACGGGCCCCGGATTTCGTGATATTTCTCACCACGATGGCCCTCATCGGGATCGGGCTGGTGATGATCTTCAGCGCCAGTTCTGCCAAGGCACTTGTACAAACGGGCGACGGGGCCTATTTCCTGAAGCGGCAGGCGGCTTGGGGGTTGCTTGGCCTGGTGGCCATGTTCTTTACTATGCGGATCGACTTCTGGCACTGGCGCCGCTGGGCGGCACCTATATTCTGGGTGATATTTGCCTTGCTGATAGTGGTGTTGATCCCGGGCGTTGGCGTCACGATCAATGGTTCCCGCCGCTGGATCGGGGCTGGGCCGCTCAACATCCAGCCCTCGGAAGCCATGAAATTCGGCATCGTGTTATACCTGGCGGAGCTGCTTACCCGGCTCGGGCCGCGGGTACGGTCATTCTTGGGGGGTATCGTGCCGGCACTCGGGATTACGGTGCTCGTCGCCCTGGCGGTCCTGATGGAACCCGACCTGGGAACGGCGGTCATCCTCGGCGGGATCGTGTTTCTCATGCTGTTCGCCGCCGGGGCACCGGGAGGCTCGCTGGCCGCCATTGCCGGGATCGGCCTGCCGCTCGGGCTCGCCGCCATCTGGATCGAACCGTACCGGCGCTCGCGGTTTTTTGCCTTCCTCGACCCCCAAGCAGACCCGCTAGGATCGGGATATCACATTATCCAGGCACTGTACGCTTTAGGCTCCGGCCGTTTTCTCGGCGTTGGGTTGATGCAGGGTCACCAGAAATTCTGGTATTTGCCTGAGCAGCACACGGATTTCATTTTCGCGGTGATCGGGGAAGAGCTTGGTTTCATCGGCACATTCACGGTGATTGCCCTTCTATTTGTGCTGGCCTGGCGTGGTTATCTGGTGGCGATGCGGGCCCCGGACCACTTTGCAGGCCTCTTGGCCACCGGCATCACCAGCATGATCGCGGTGCAGGCCCTATTGAACATCGGCGTCGTGACGGCGAGCCTGCCGATTACAGGCACGACGCTGCCGTTCATCAGTTTTGGGGGATCATCGCTCCTGACAAATATGGCTGCCGTCGGAGTATTGTTGAACATTTCTCGTTACAGCGAGGTGTGAGCGCGTGGACGCGCGGTCATCATGGCGTTGCGGGTGATGCTGGCCGGCGGCGGTACTGCCGGTCACGTGGTGCCGTGCCTGGCAGTGGCGCAGGCCCTGCAGGAACTGGAACCGGAAGTGGAGTTTTTATACATGGGCACTGCCCGGGGTATAGAAGCTGATCTTGTGCGGCGGGCCGGGTTGCCGTTCGTACCGATCGCTGCCGGGGGAGTGGCGGGCAAGCGGCCGGATCGGGCGGAGATGGGCTTGGCCCGCGTGGGCCTCGGGTTGGGACAGGCTATCGGGCATCTGCGGCGATTCCGCCCGGCGGTGATCCTGGTGACTGGCGGGTATGTAAGCGTGCCGGCTGGGCTGGCCGCCGCCATGCTGCGGGTGCCGTTGGTGATCCAAGAGCAGAATGCGGTGCCGGGCGAGGCCGTACGGCTTTTAGCCCGGTGGGCGGCTGCAGTGGCGAGTGGCTACCCGCAGGTGTTGGCCCACCTACCGGAACGGGTGCCGGTGCGGGTGACGGGCAACCCGGTGATGCCGAACGTAATAGCCGCCGACCGGCTGGAGGCACGGGAGGCGTTGGGCGTGGGCGGCCGGCTGCTTCTTCTCGTGGTGGGAGGCAGCCTGGGCGCGCGGGTGATCAACGAAGCTTGCGCCGCTTGTGCACCGACTTTGGCGCGTAATGATGAACTCATGGTGTTGTGGGCGACGGGCAAGGAGAACTTTGAGGCTACGGTGCAGGCAGTGCGGACGGGCCTGCCCCACAAGACGCCGGTGCCTTTGCAATTTGGAAGCACCAGCGGGGTGCAGTTGGCCAACATCGTCATGGCGCCTTATATTTACGACATGCCGGCCGCCCTGGCGGCTGCCGATCTTGTCGTGTGCCGGGCCGGTGGCATGACCCTTGCGGAGGCCAGCGCCAGGGGACTGCCCATGATTCTGGTGCCCCGCCGCGAATCGAGCGGGCACCACCAGGAAGCCAATGCCGCTGCCTTGGTCGAGGCCGGCGCGGCACTGTCACTAGACGAAAGGCAATTGTCGGGTCCGGTGCTGGCAAACTTGGTCGCAAGCCTTGTCCGTGACCGCTCGCGGCTGGCGACCATGTCAGAGCGGGCGGCGGCGGCCGGGCGCCGCGACGCTGCCCGCGCGGTTGCGGAGCTGTGTCTGAAAGTCGCCAAAACCGCAGGCCCACGTCATGATCGGTAAACGTTTGGGAGTGGAAGCCCCATGTCGCAGATCGAGTTGACTGACAGGAAAAAAATACATTTCGTTGGCATTGGCGGCTCGGGTATGGGACCGCTGGCTCACATGCTTATGGACATGGGCTTGCGGGTGTCGGGATCGGACCGGCAGCGCTCGGAAATGACCGATTTGTTGGTGCGTCGCGGGGCCGTCGTACACATCGGACATGACGCCAGTTTTGTCGATTCCGCTGACGCGGTGGTGGTTTCGACGGCGGTGGCCCCGGACAATCCGGAAGTGGTGGGTGCTCGCCAGCGTGGTATTCCAGTGCTCCACCGTTCCGAACTTTTGGCGGCCATCATGGGTGGAAAAAAGAGCATTGCCGTTACTGGTACGCATGGCAAGACTACCACCACGGCAATGGTAGCCATCGCCTTGCGGGGAGCCGGGCTTGATCCGTCGGCGGTGGTCGGTGGCGTGGTGGCTGCTTTCGGCGGCGGGGCTTTCCTCGGCCGGGACCCGTACATCGTCGTGGAAGCCGACGAAAGTGACCGCTCATTTCTGAATCTGAAAAAAGACGTTGCCGTGGCGACCAACATAGACAACGACCACTTGGACCACTGGGGCACCATGGAAGAGCTTTGCAACGGGTTTATGGAGTTTTTGTCCACCACCAGTGCGGACGGCTTTGCCGTTTTGGGTGTCGACAACGCCTATCTGGCCGCGGTGGCCCCTCGCGTCCGCGGGCGGGTGGTGAGCTTCGGGATGGACCCCGGCGCAGAGGTTCACCCCGGCGACGTGACGGTTTTGCCCTGGGGGTCGCGGTCGGAGGTTTACTGGCATGGGCGAAAGCAGGGTCTCTTGCACCTAGCCATCCCCGGCCGGCATAACATACAAAACGCGCTGGCAGCGCTGGCCGTGGGTTTGGAGATGGGGCTCCCGTTTGATGCCATGGCAGAAAGCCTGGCCACTTTCCCGGGCGTCGGGCGCCGGCAGGAGGTTTTGGGCGTGGCCGCCGGGGTAACTGTCATTGCCGACTATGGTCACCACCCGACGGAAGTGAAGGCCACCATAGAAGCAATCAAACCGAATGTGCGGGGTCGGCTGGTGGTAGTTTTCCAGCCCCACCGTTACACACGCACACTTCTTACCGGGCGTGATTTCCCGGCTGCCTTCGCGTCGGCTGATCTGGTGCTGGTTACCGATATCTATTCCGCGGGTGAGTCACCTATTCCCGGGGTCAGTGCCGCCATCATCCTAGAGGAGTTGGCCCGCCGCGGACACCCACCTTACCTTTACGTACCTTCCGTGGCCGACGTGCCACAGGCACTGGTAGGGCAGCTTCGGCCCGGCGACACCGTAGTGCTGCAAGGCGCCGGCGATGTGAATCGTGCCGCAGGCGAGTTGCTGCGGCTTTTGAAGGCGGAAGCAGGGGAACCAGAATGAGCGGGAATAGCGAACTGTCACAGGTGGTACGGCAGATTCGTAGCATGGTGGCGGGTGAGGTGTGGGAGCGCGAGCCGATGAGCCGGCATACCTCGTACCGGATCGGGGGGCCGGCAGACGTGCTGGTGCGCCCAGCCACGCTAGACGCCAGCCTCTACCTGTTCGATTGGTTGACAAAAGAAAACGTGCCCTGGATGGTCCTCGGCCATGGCACGAACCTGCTGGTGATGGACGAGGGGGTGCGGGGCATAGTGGTGGATCTTACCCGCGCAACCAGGGCGTGGGATTGGAAGGGCACCACCGTTCATGTGGGCGGGGGTGCTCCGCTGGCAGGACTGGCTCGCCGGGCTGCTCTTATGGGGCTGTCGGGGCTCGAGTTCGCGGCCGGCATCCCGGGGACGCTCGGCGGTGCCATCGTGATGAACGCCGGAGCGGAGGGCGGTTGCATGGCGGATGTCACGGTATCAGTTGACCTGTGGGTTCCTGGTGAAGGCCTGCAGGTGGTTCCCGCTGGCGAGCTGTGCTTTGGTTACCGCACCAGTACTCTCCAGAGCTGGCCGGGAGTAGTGCTGGGGGCCAGTCTTATGCTCCGGGCCGGCGATCCGGAAAAAATCCAGGAGAAAATGGACGAGATCCTGGAAAAGCGTCGCCGCACCCAGCCCCTCAATTATCCCAATGCCGGGAGTGTCTTCCGCAACCCGCCGGGTGATGCTGCGGGCCGCTTGCTTGAGGAAGTGCACATGAAGGGAATGCGTGTGGGAGACGCCCAGGTGTCCACGGTGCACGCCAATTTCATCGTCAACCTCGGCCGGGCCCGGGCGCGGGATGTGCTGGCGTTGATGCAGCTCGGCCGCAAGCGGGTATGGGAGTCGTTCGGGGTCTGGCTGGAACCGGAGATCAAGCTCGTGGGAGGCAACCAACTACCCATGCCGGCCAAGGAGAGGATATCACGTGACCGTTAAGGGAGCCGAGTTCTGGTACCCCCGCCAGGGCAATGGTACGGGCGGTTTTCCGCTCTTCACGTTCGAGCCGGGTCCTGATCACGCGAGTTACATCATAGAGGGACAGCACCGGCTGACCGGCACCGTGCGCCCGAGCGGCGCCAAGAATGCCGTCCTGCCGATCATGGCTGCCATTCTGCTCACAAAAGAGCCGTGTACGATCGTCAACGTGCCGGCACTGCGCGACGTCTCCATGATGATGGGCATCCTGACCGCGCTCGGGGCGCGTATCGAAACGGGTACGACCGCTGGGCAGCCGTCGCTCACCATCCAGGTGAAAGACATCGCATCGACCGCCGGGCCTCCGGATCTGATGGGAGAAATCAGGTCGTCAATTTTCATCATGGGACCACTTTTGGCCCGGGAAGGCGAATGCATGGTGAGCTACCCGGGCGGGTGCGCCATCGGCCCGCGGCCGATCGACCTGCACCTGAAGGGGTTGCGGCTTTTGGGCGCTTCCATCAGCGAAGAATACGGCCGCATCACGGCACGGACTACCGGGCTTCGCGGTGCCGACATTCACCTTGACTTCCCCAGTGTCGGGGCGACTGAAAACTTGATGATGGCGGCTGTGTTGGCCGAAGGGTGTACGGTGATCCACAACGCCGCCAAAGAGCCGGAAATCGTGGACCTGCAGGATTTCTTGAACCTGATCGGGGCGAACATCCGCGGTGCAGGCACAGACACCATCCGCATCGTCGGCCGCTCCTCCTTGGGCGGGGGCGCGCACGCCGTTATCCCCGACCGTATCGAAGCTGGTACCCTGGCCATCGCCGCCTGTGCGACCGGCGGCGACGTTCGGCTGGCCGGCACCATTCCCGATCACCTCCTCGCGCTGACGGCAAAGCTCGGCGAAATGGGCGCCGAGATCACGGAGGAAGACGACGGCACTCTGCGAGTGCGGGCCAATCGGCGGTTGCGGGCGACAGATATCAAAACCTTGCCCTACCCGGGATTTGCCACCGACTTGCAGCCCCAGATCATGGCCCTGATGAGCCTGGCAGACGGCACCAGCATCCTCACTGAAACGGTGTTCGAAAAACGGTTCAACCATGTGGAAGAGCTTCGGCGTATGGGTGCGGATATCCGTGTCGATGGACGCACCGCCGTGATCAAGGGACCGGCCCGTCTCACCGGTACGACGGTGCAGGCGTCCGACCTGCGCGCCGGTGCCGGACTCGTGATCGCCGCCCTCGCTGCGGAGGGGACCTCGGTCGTGCGCGGCGTGGAGCACATCGAGCGTGGGTATGAGGGACTGGAAGTGAAGCTCGGGTCCCTGGGCGCGGTGATCAAGAAAAAAGATCCCTATCCAAAGGTGCGTGCCAGTACGGGTTAGAAAAGCCGGGGGAAGATGAGGGGAAAGCCGCTTAACAGCCGTGTCACCACGACGGACAGGCCTGGCATCGCCCAGGCTTGGCGGCTCGTTGTCCTTTTTGTCCTGGCCCTGATCGCGTTGTATGAATTCTTGAACTCGTCCTTTTTCCGCGTGCAGGAAATTAATGTGGAAGGCTGCCGGTCCCTTTCCACTGCTCTGGTAATACAGGAAAGTGGCATTGTGCTGGGTGAAAACATTTGGCGGATCGACCTTGGCCGGGCGGCGGCGGCCATCGAGGCGGACCCGTGGGTGGCCAGTGCCCAGGTGGCAAGAAAGCTACCCGGAGCGATTACCATCACGATCCAGGAACGCACGCCGTTAGCGGCGGTCGCGTACCACAACGTTTACCTGGTGGTTGCCCGCGACGGTCTTGTGCTTGCGACTGTGCCGGAAGTGGACGGGCTCGGCTTGCCGGTCCTCCAGGGGTTTGCCGTGGAGCCAGCATGGGTACAAAACGAGCTGAAAAGCCAGGAGATCTTGAACGTGTTGGATTCGCTGGCGATGCTAGATACGGAATGGCAAAGCTATACCGCCCGCATTGTCCTCGGACAGGATGGCCAATTGCAGCTTTTCACCGCGGCGGGTTATCCAGTCGACCTGGGGCCGGTGGATCGGGAACTGCCGGCGAAATTTGAGGCCCTGGCGGCGGTCTGGACGGACCTGAAAACGCAGGGAAAAGCCGGGTCGGTGGCGGAGATCAATCTGGAAGCCAGTACACGGCCCACGGTGCGCTTTCAGCCGGCTGGTGGCGGATAGGGGGGAACGAAGGTGGCCAATCGCCGTACGGTGGCGGCGTGTGATCTTGGCTCGAGCAAGGTCTGTGTATTGGTGGGACAGGTGCAGCCGGCTGGTTACGTGGACATTGTGGGCGTCGGCGAGGTTTCCTGCGCCGGCATCAAGCGCGGGATCATCGTCGACATTGAGCAGGCCGCCAACACCATCCGCCGGGCCGTGCAGAAGGCGGAACAGATGTCCGGCGTGCCGGTGCACAGTGTCACCCTGGGTCTGTCGGGCAGCCATATCGGTGCCATGTTTTCCTCCGGTGTGGTGGCGACGGCCCGCGAGGACAAAGAGATCACCATCGACGATATCAGCCGCGCGACGGAAGCGGCGCGCCTCGTGCCGCTGGGTCCAGACCAGCAGGTGGTACACGTCATCCCAAGGCAGTTCTTGGTGGACGGGTTCGAGGGGATCCGCGATCCCACCGGCATGGTGGGGAGCCGGCTGGAAGTGCAGGCCCTGGTGGTGACCGGCAGCCAAAACGCGATCCAGAACGTGATCAGAACCGTGGAAAGGGCCGGCCTGGCTGTCGACGACATTGTTTTGAGCTCTATGGCGGCGGGGCGGGCCGTGCTCTCGGAGGCGGAGCGGGAAGCCGGCACCGTGGTGATCGACGCCGGTGCCGGCACGACGGACTTCGCGTGGTTCGAAGGCGGCATGCTGCGCTGGGTAGGTGTGGTGCCGCTCGGCGGTGACAACATCACCTCCGACATATCGGTAGGGCTGCGCCTTCCGATTCCGCAGGCGGAGGAGATCAAAAAATCCCACGGCGTGGCCCTCGAGGAATGGGCCGCCGACGACGAGATGATCAGCCTGTCCGGACCTGGCAGCGATGGTCGCCAACTTTCACAAGCAGTACTGGCCAGGATAATCCAGCCCCGGGCCGAAGAGATCCTGAGTATGGTAGCCGACCGGCTCATGCCGGCCGGGCTTCGTACCGCGGTGCCCTCTGGGGTGGTTCTCACCGGGGGTAGCGCGGGGCTCCGCGGCTTCCGCGAGCTGGCAGAGAAAGTGTATAACCTGCCCGTGCGGTTGGGGCGCCCCGATCCGCTTGGGTCGATGGCGGACATGCTGGCCGATCCGGCACATGCAAGTGCGGTGGGGCTCTTGCAATACGGGGCTGGGCTCGCCAGCCAGTCCAACCAGGGCGTGTCGAACCGGCGGCACGAAGATGGCATGCTTTCCAGGATATGGGAATTCCTGACGCAGTGGTTCTAGTGGCATGAACGTACCGGGTGAGGAGGGGAACGGCGTGTTGGATCTTGAGCTCGAGCCGCAGAAGTTCGCGGCGCTGAAAGTGGTGGGTGTAGGAGGCGGCGGGTCGAATGCGGTCAACCGCATGATTGCGTCTGGTCTCAAGGCAGTGGAGTTTATAAGCCTGAACACGGACGCCCAGGCACTTGCCCACTCGGACGCCCAGATCAAAATCCAGCTCGGCGAAAAGCTGACTCGCGGCCTGGGGGCTGGGGGGAACCCAGAGGTCGGCCGGCAGGCTGCCGAGGAGAGCCGCGAGAGTATCATCAGCGTCCTACGCGGTGCGGACATGGTTTTTATCACGGCTGGCATGGGCGGCGGTACGGGGACGGGCGCGGCGCCCATTGTGGCGGAATGTGCCCGTGAAACCGGGGCCCTGACCGTCGGGATCGTGACCAAGCCGTTCAGCTTTGAGGGCAAACGGCGGCAGGCCCAGGCGGAGCAGGGACTGGCAGCCCTCAAAGACAAGGTGGACACGCTGATCACCATTCCAAACGACCGTCTGCTCAAGATTGTCGACAAACACACTACCTTGCAGGAATCCTTCCGCATGGCGGACGACGTTTTACGCCAGGCGGTACAGGGGATTTCCGACCTCATCTCAAAGCCCGGCCTGATCAACCTCGACTTTGCCGATGTGCGAAGCATCATGAGCGAGCAAGGAGCGGCTCTGATGGGCATTGGCCGGGCCAGCGGGGAAGGACGCTCGGCAGCGGCAGCGCAGGCCGCGATTTCAAGTCCGCTCCTGGAGACCTCCATCGAAGGTGCACGCGGGGTGCTGCTGAACATCACCGGTGGTGAGGATCTGTCGCTCTTCGAGGTCAACGAAGCCGCTGACGTCATCCACCAGGCCGCCCACGCGGACGCCAACATCATCTTCGGCGCCGTGATCGACCCGGAGATGAAAGACGAAGTCATGATCACGGTTATCGCGACCGGTTTTGACGGCCGCACGCACGCCCGCCGCGACCTCGGGTTGGATGAGTTGCAGGTGCCAAAGAACCTGCCCACGGATGATCTCGACATCCCGACGTTCCTGCGGCGCCACAAGTCCTAGGCGGCGAAAGCGAAGCATAGAGGTTTGTGGCTGAAAATTTCGTTCCGGGGCTCGCACCAGCCGACAAATCCGGCTGGCCGCTGGTTCTAAACTTTTCTCGCCAGGACATACACATGGTTAATCAAAGTCCTGGGCGGGAGGACGGGACCATGCCGGGCGAGCCCCTGGTCGTGTACATTGACGTTTACCTGCTCGTCAACTTCGCAGTGGACCTCGTCTTGCTTTGGGCTTGCGGCCGGCTGTCAGGAGAGAACGGGCGTCTTGTGAGGCTCGTCCTGGGGGCAGGTCTCGGTGGCTTCTACGCTTCCGTGTGCGTGGTCGCCGGCTGGCCCGCACTCTCGTCCTGGCCCGTGTTGATTGCTGTTTCCCTCCTCATGGTTTACGTGGCCTATCCCGTCCCGTGGGTGCGTTTTGTCCGCCTTGTGGCCTGGTACTACGCCGCCGGGTTTATCGTCGCGGGCGCCGCGGTAGCCGCTTCGTCCGTAGGGATGAGCGAACTGGTGTGGTGGGCCAGGGGTTTCGTGCCGGCGTCCACCTTAGTGCTCGGGGTGGTGGTGGCCGGCGTGTTTGTGCGGCTACTTGCCAGGCTGTGGGCGCACCGGCGGCGGGGACCGGTGTTCGTGGATGCGGAGGTGCACGTGCGAGGCCGCGCCTGCACGGTGCGTGCCCTCGTGGACAGCGGTAACCAGCTGAAAGATCCCCACACCGCCCTTCCGGTGATGGTAGTTGAACGGGCGGCGGTGCGCGGTCTTTTGCCGGACGGCAGCCTATCCGATTTCGTGGCCGGTGGGATCGACCTGCTCGGCCCGCTTTGGGAAGAGGGCGGCCGGCCGTTTCCGTTGCGGCTGGTGCCTTATCGTTCGCTGGGCCGACAGGGACTGCTCTTGGGTTTCCGCCCTGACTACGTGATACTTTCCGGACCAGACGGCCCGCGGCGGCTGAGTGACATCGTGATCGGGATTTACGACGAACCGCTTTCCCAGGACGGGAGCTACAGTGCCTTGCTCCCTGCCACGCTAGCATCTGACGCGTAAACATCGACGGTACCATTCCTTCGCACAAGAGGTGGGTGGCATGTCTTTTTTCCGCCGGCATGTGTGGTTGTGGTGGCAAGCCCTTTTACACTGGTTGGGGCTGAAAGACGCGGCTATCTGGTATGTGGGCTCGTCTGAATCGCTGCCACCGCCGCTTTCCAGCGAAGAAGAAGGGGGCCTGCTTGTCCGCCTGCAAGGGGGCGAGGTCGGTGTCCGCAGTACCTTGATCGAACACAACCTGCGGCTTGTGGTTTACATCGCGAAAAAATTCGAGAACGCCGGGGTTCCGGTGGAGGACCTGGTGAGTATCGGCACGATCGGGCTGATCAAGGCGGTCAACACCTTCGACCCGGCCAAACGCATCAAACTGGCTACCTATGCCTCCAAGTGCATCGAGAACGAGATCCTCATGTACCTTCGCCGCCACGCCCGCCGCCACGTGGAGGTCTCGCTTTACGAGCCTCTGAATGCCGACTGGGACGGCAACGAGCTGTTGCTCTCGGATGTTTTGCGGTCGGATGCGAACGTGCACAAGGACATCGAGGACGAGGTAGACCGCACGCTGTTGCACCGCGCCCTGGCAAAACTGCCCAAGCGCGAACGCGAAATCATGGAACTCCGCTTCGGTTTGCGGGATGGCATTGAGCATACCCAGAAAGAGGTCGCCGATTACATGGGCATTTCACAGTCGTATATATCCCGCCTGGAAAAACGCATAATAAAAAGGCTAAAGTTCGAGATCCTTTCCATGCAATAACAGCGGCCCTTCCCCGCGATATGTATAAAGCTCCGTGCGCTTGGACATAATTAGTATAGAAAGTTATAACATGTAAAATTAGCACACGGAGGGTTTGGTAGCGGTGGCTTCCAACAAGGTGGAAATCTGTGGAGTTGACACCTCGCGACTGCACGTCCTGTCCAATGCCCACATGCGGGAGCTCTTCATGCGCGTGCGGGCCGGCGACCGCCAGGCGCGGGAAGAACTGGTGCAGGGTAATCTCCGCCTTGTCCTGTCCGTGATCCAACGGTTCACCAACCGCGGGGAATACGTGGACGATCTGTTTCAGGTCGGGTGCATCGGGCTCATCAAGGCCATCGACAATTTTGACCTCGACCAGAACGTGCGGTTCTCCACATACGCCGTGCCCATGATCATTGGCGAGATCCGGCGTTACCTCCGTGACAACAACCCCATCCGTGTATCCCGGTCGCTGCGGGACGTGGCTTATAAGGCGTTGCAGGTGCGGGACGCTCTGGTCGCGCGGGTGGGACGGGACCCGACGGTGGAAGAGATCGCGAGCGAGCTCGGGATCAGCCGGGAAGAGATTGTCAGCGCCATGGAAGCCATCCAGGAACCGATCTCGCTGTTTGATCCCATTTATCACGACGGCGGTGACCCCCTGTACGTCATGGACCAGATCAAGGACGAGAAAAACCTCGACAGCAACTGGCTCGAGGGCGTTGCCATCAAGGAGGCCATGGCCAGGCTGTCCGAGCGGGAAAGGACCATCCTGCAGCTGCGGTTTTTCGAGGGTAAAACACAGATGGAGGTAGCCGAGGAGATCGGTATCTCCCAGGCGCAGGTGTCACGCCTGGAGAAGGCTGCCCTCCACCGGATGCGCAAGTTCGTCTAGGGAGGAACGTCATGGCGGGGAAAAGGCAACTGGGACAAGTATTTGGCACGATCGCGGTGCTCGTATTGGCCGGCGTGATTCTGGGCCGCATGCACGCCAGCCGGGCGGAGGCCACCTGGCAGGCTGGCCAAGGTAACCAGCTGGTGGTCCTGCGGGTGGTGGCCAATAGCGACAGCACATTTGACCAGGCGGTAAAGCTGCGCGTGCGCGATGCTGTCCTGGCGGCGGCCGGCAGTTTGTCGTTGCAGGCACAAAGCCCGCAAGGCCTTGCCAGTGCCCAAACCAGGCAATACCTGACCGCGCTGGCCGAGCGGGTGCTGGTCCAGGCTCAGGCCGGCTACCATGCTTCGGTGATTTTCGCGCCGGACCCAGACTTTTTCCAGGGCTGGCGGGAGAGCACTGGCGAACGGTATAGCCTGAAGATAGTGCTCGGGAAAGGGCAGGGTCACAACTGGTGGTGTGTCGTGTTCCCACCGCTGTGCCTGAACGACCTTACCGTGGCGGACGCGCCGCCGCCGGCTGCCCTCATGGCGATGTGGCAAGTAGGCATGGGTCCCGGTCAGCCGGGAAACCCGCAATCGCAAAAGGAACTGTGGGAGAAAACCCCTGTGCACGTGCGGCTGGCCATCCTGGACTGGCTGAAGAGCCACGGCAGCGTTTTCCCGGGCTGGCGTTCTTGGCTTCTGGGTCTGGAGGAGCACGCCCGCCGGCAGTAATTTGGGTAGTATGAGGATGCCCCTGGTCATATATAGGTCCCGGGGGAGCATTATGCGGTTTTCCGAATTGAGAACGCGTGATGTCATAAACCAGTCTGACGGCCGCCGGCTGGGTACCGCCACGGACTTTGAAATTTCGCTTCCGGACGGGCGCATTACCGCCATCGTCGTCCCTGGACGTTCGCGGCTGGCTGGCATGTTTACCCGCGAGGGCGAGCTCGTCATCCCGTGGAGCCAAATCCGTAAAATCGGCCATGACGTCATCTTGGTGGACTTCCCGGGTACCGGCGGCTGAATGGTGCCCAGCCTCCCTCTTGGAACCGCGACTTTCCGGCCTGTGTTTTCTGCGTCAAAGAAGGATTTGGCCACTACATGTCGTATGGATTTGCGTAGTTGATCACCAATATGTAGGTGCCGAAGGGACGAGCCATGCGGTGTCCATACTGCCACTACCCAGAAAGCCGGGTCCTAGATTCCCGTCCCACTGATGAGGGGACTGCCATCCGTCGCCGGCGCGAGTGTCTTTCGTGCGGGGAGCGTTTCACCACGTACGAAAAGGTGGAAGAGGCCCCGCTCTACGTCGTGAAAAAAGACGGGCGGCGGGAACTTTTCGACCCGGCCAAGATCCGGGCAGGCATGGCGAAGGCGTGTGAAAAGCGGCCGGTGCCAGCCGGGAAGCTCGACCTCATCACGCGCGACATCGAACGCCGGTTGCGGAACGAGTACGAGGTCGAGGTGACCTCCCAGGCCATCGGTGAGCTGGTCATGGAGGAACTGAAAAAACTTGACCAGGTGGCATTTGTCCGTTTCGCCTCCGTTTACCGTGAGTTTGCTGACGTGGAACGGTTCCAGGAAGAGCTGGAGCACCTGCTAAAAGAAAAAAACAGATAGGGGGAGACCGAACGTGGCCAAGGGGAAGGGCAAAAACAGGGACGAAGGATTCGGAGACGAGTACGGTCTTGGCTATGAGGACCGTCAACCGGAAAGCCGGTTCGAAGCCGTGGTCGAAAAGTGGACAAGACCGGCCCTGAAAGGCGACTGGGACGAGAACGCCATGCACGTCCTCAACAAGGGCTACCTGAAGGTGAAGCGAGACGGCACCACGGAATCGCCGGAGGACATGTGCTGGCGCGTGGTCACCGACTTGGCCGTTTATGACCTGGAGATGGGTGCACCGGAGGAGCTGGCCAGGGCGCGGGCGGAGCAAATGTACGAGTACCTGGTACGCCGTGATTTTTCTTTCAATACGCCCACCCTGCAAAACGCGGGCACCGGCAACGGGCTCAACTACGCGGCCTGCTACGTGCGGGTACCCGATGACGACATGCGGAGCATCTTTGGTGTCATGGCGGAAGCGGCCATCATCCAGCAGTCTGGTGGCGGCACTGGTTTCAGCTTTTCGCGCCTGCGCCCAAAGGGTGACCTTGTGCGCACCACTGGTGGCAGTGCGAGCGGCCCGGTGAGCTTCATGCGGGTTTACAACCGGGCCACCGAGGCGGTGAAACAGGGCGGCACGCGGCGCGGCGCCAACATGGGTATCTTGCGGGTCGACCACCCGGACATCCTGGAATTCATCGATGCCAAAAACCTGGAGAAAAACCCAGACGAGCGGCTGAACAATTTCAACATCTCGGTCGGAGCCACGCATGCGTTCATGCAGGCGTATAAGGAGGGCAAGAAATACGCCCTGATCAACCCGCGCACCGGCGAGGCGGTGGGAGAGCTGGATGCCCGCCAGGTCATGCGGAGGATCGCGGAAAACGCTCATCGTTACGCCGATCCCGGCATGGTGTTCCTGGATACCATGAATGACCACAACCCCACGCCGCATGTTGGGTCGTTCGAAAGTACAAACCCGTGCGGCGAGCAGCCGCTGTTGGACGGCGAGTGCTGTACCCTGGGTGCCATCAACCTGGCCCACTTTGTAGAGCCGGGCGCCGGCGGTTACCAGATCAACTGGGAACGGCTGCGGGCGGTCGTGCATCTGGCGGTGCGGTTTTTGGACAACGTGGTGGGCCGCAACCACTACCCCTTTGAGATTTACCGCAAGATGGCCACGGGGAACCGCAAGATCGGACTTGGCATTGCGGATTTCTGGGGCATGGCCACTCGCCTGGGAATCCCGTACGACTCGGAGGAGGGCGAAGCCCTCGCCGAAAAGGTCATGAAATTCATCTACGAAGAAGCGGTGAACGCCTCCCGCCAGCTCGCCGTAGAACGTGGCCCCTTTCCGAACTTCCCGGGCTCCGTGTACGACCAAAAAGGCCTGCCGCCGATGCGGAACGCGGCGGTCACCACCGTGGCTCCCACGGGTGCTACCGGCATCATCATGGGAGTGTCCGCCGGCGGGGTGGAACCGCTTTTTGCGGTGGCCTACCGTCGCAAGACAGTCGACGGTGCGGTTTTGCCATTTGTCAACCGGCTTTTCGAGGAGATTGCCCGGAAGCGCGGGTTCTATTCCGACGAGCTCGTCGACCGCATTTGCGAAACCGGCTCGTGCCAAGGCGTGCCGGGTGTCCCTGCCGACGTCCAGCGGCTTTTCCGTACGGCCAACGAGATCGACTGGCGCTGGCACATCCGCATTCAGGCCGCCTTCCAGAAATACGTTGACGCGGCCGTCAGCAAGACCATCAACATGCCGCGGACGGCCACCGTGGACGACGTCGAGCAGGCCTACGTATACGCGTACGAGAAAGGGTGCAAAGGTATCACGGTATACGTGGACGGCTCGCACGAATGGCAGCCGCTAAATGCCGGCACGCAGGAGAAGAAGGAAGAAAAAGCCGCCAGTCTGCCGGCGGCGGCATGGGGGCACCTGCGGCCGGTACCGCTACCGGAGCACCTGGTGGCAGACTACCTCCGCGTGGAGACGCCCTTCGGCACGTTGCATCTGCACATCGACCGGCTCGGCGGCCATCCGGTGCAGGTGTTCGCCACCCTGGGACGCGGCGGGTCCGACATGCTGGCGATGCTGGAGGCCACCTGCCGGCTGCTCTCGAACGGCCTGCGGGCCGGCATCGATCCGTACGTGCTGGCGGAGCAACTGGTCGGAATTGGCGGCCGCACGGTCATGGGAGTCGGTCCGGACCAGGTGCTGTCGGTGGCTGATGCCCTCGGCAAGGCGCTCATCCGCTACCTGGACAAGATCGCCGGGGACAACGGTGATGGCGAGGCCAGCGTCAGTACGGTGGTGGACCCGCCGGCGTCCGGCCCGGCGGAGACGACCGCTTCGGTCGCGGACACACCGTTATTCTTTGTGCGTGGAGAGCACTCGCATGAACACCGCTCCGACGCGGTGGAGCGGGCCCTCACGAAGCTTGCCGGGGCATTGACGTGCACACGTTGCGGTAACAACACGCTCATTCCCGAAAGCGGCTGCTGGCGTTGCACATCCTGCGGGGCCTCAACCTGCTGAAAGATAGGGCATAGTCATGTGATGTGCCGGCGCGGGGGGTGAAGCGGCATGGCAGCAAATTTGGGGCCACAGCCCGGGGAGGGCTGGCGCTGGGAACATAACGATGGTATCCGCTACCTGTGCCTGGTAGTATTTTCCGAAATCGCTGGCGTGCGGGCCATATTCTCGGCCAGGCAGGGCGGCGTCAGCCCTGGTCCGCTAAGCTCACTCAACCTAAAACATGGCACCGGCGATGACCCGGCTAACATCGAGGAAAACCGGCGGCGGCTCGCTTCCGCCGCCGGTATGCCGTTGCCGTGGGTGGGGGCCGAACAGGTACACCAGGACAAAATCGCCGTGGTGCTGGCCGGCCAAGCCAGTAGTACGAGCGTGGTGCCCGGGGTGGACGGGCTGGCCACCGACCTCCCCGGTGTGCCGCTCAGCATATACACGGCCGACTGTGTACCGGTCTATTTGGCTGACCGCCAGGGCAGGGTGGTAGGCCTTGTGCACGCAGGCTGGCGCGGTACCACCATGGGCATTGCCGCCCGGGCTGTGCGGGCGATCAGCAGCACCCTTGACATTCCCCCGCAAAACCTCATTGCCGGCATCGGTCCCGCCATCGGGCCGCAGTGCTACGAGGTAGACGAGCCGGTGCACCAAGCCATGGCCATGGCAGGCCTGTCGGGCTGGGAGCGCTACTTCCAGCCGCACGGCCCTGGCCATTACCTCATGGATCTGTGGGGTCTCAATCAGGCCTGGCTGGTCTCGGCGGGGCTGCCGGCAGCGGCGATATTCACGGCCGGTCTCTGTACACACTGCCACCCAGATGTTTTCTACTCGCACCGGTATAGCGGCGGCCACACCGGCCGGCAGGTAGGCCTGATCGCAGCCGGAATATAAGTATTCATGAAGCAGCAACGTAGACGACCGCCAGCCGCGCGCAGATACGGCCGGCGGTGGCTGGTTTTGCCCGCGATTTTGGCGGTGCTTGGCTTTGCGGCATGGCAACTGGCCACCTGGGGCCGGTCGGAGCTCGCGGCCGCCTTCATGCACACTACGATCGCCCATGTAGGTACGATCGAAAACACAGTGAGCGTCACGGCCACGATCGTGCGCGACGAGCAGGTGGTTGTGGCCCCCGCGAGCGGCGTGGTCAGATGGCTCGCGAATGACGGTACGATGGTGCGCGTGGGCCAGCCGATCGTGCGGATAGAGAACCAGAAGCTCCTCAGCGACGCTGGGCAACAGCTGTCCGCGATCGAAAGCGAAATCGAGCGGGTGCAGTCCGACCAGGCCACGCAAAGCCAAACCCTCGCTGCGAGCCTGCAAAAAGCCGAGAACGACCTCCGGAGCGCCCTCGACCGGCTCGCCGGCGCCGCACGGCGGTCGGATGAGCGGTCGATCGAGAGGGCAGAAAAAGACGTGGTCCGGGCCCAGGCCAATCTGAGCGCCGCGGAGCTGCAGTGGCAGGCCAGCCAGACGCGGCTTTCTGAGCTCGAAGCCGCGCGCACCGCCATGCAGTCTTTGTACAACAGGGGCGTTGTCACCCTCACATCTCCGGCTGCGGGCTTCTTGTCGTATCACCTGGACGGGCTCGAGGACACGCTCACCCCCGCAGGACTGGCGTACCTAAGCCAACCACTCCCCACGTCCAAAGCGGCGTCGGTGGTAGCCGACGGGGACAGTGTCCAGGCCGGACAACCACTTTTCAAAATTATCAACAGCACGATCGGTTATCTGGTCATCGATGCCCCTGTTCTGCCGTCCGCGGGGCTTCACGCCGGCGACAGTGTGCAGTGGCGGCCCGCCGGCGGTCCCCTCCTCGATGCCACTGTGTACAGTGTCAGTAGCCTTTCGAGCGGTACACGGTTGGTGCTGGCGGTGCCCGGGTGGTCAGGGGCGGATCTAGGCGGGCGCAACCTGCCGTTGAGTCTGGTCATGGCGCGGTATCGGGGTTTAGTCGTGCCGGCGAGTGCTTTGCGTATGCGGGCGGGGCAGGATGGCGTGTATGTGTTGGAGAAAAACCGGGTAAGGTGGGTGGCCGTGCAAATCCTTGGTAGTGCCCAAGGTCTTGCGGCCGTGAGCGGGCTGGCAGACGGGGCAGTGGTGATCATGACTCCCAGTCTCGTTTATGACGGGATGGTGTTACCCTAGCAGCATGGACGCGGAAGAGGCCGTAAGACGCAATGTGATCCTGGTGCTGGATCAGGTGCAGGATGCCGCCCGGGGGCGGCGTGTTGTAGTCGTGGCTGCCACAAAGACCCAACCCCCGGAGCTCGTGCGGGCGGCCGTGGCAGCAGGCATTCGCGACATCGGTGAGAATAGAGTACAGGAGGCTGCGGACAAAAAAAGGGAGCTCGGCGACCTCGACGTCCATTGGCACATGATTGGGCGGCTGCAGCGGAACAAGGTCAAGGCGGCGGTGTCCCTTTTCGATGTCATCCAGTCGGTCGATTCTTTGGACATCGCCGCCGCCATCGAACGGGAGGCTTCTGCTCGCGGCCTTGTACTGCCGGTCTTGGTCGAGGTCAACATCGGAATGGAAAGCACCAAGGGCGGGGTAGATCCGGCCGCGGCGGTGTCGTTTGTCGAAGGGTTAAGGGAGTTTCCTCATCTCAGAGTGGAAGGCCTGATGGCGGTGCCTCCGGCCGGTCCCGACCCGGAATCGTCGCGGCCGTTTTTCCGGCGGATGCGAGCGTTGCAAGCCGAAATCGAAAGCTGTGGATTTCCGCACGCTCCGGCACGAATATTGTCCATGGGTATGAGTGCGGACTACGTGGTGGCAATCGAAGAGGGGGCTACCATGGTCCGTATCGGCACAGCCATATTTGGCCCTCGGGCAGGGAGGTAAAATAGCCATGGCATCCCTGTGGGAGAAAGTCCTCAGTGCGTTGGGGTTTGAGCGCGAAGAGATTCCGGAGGCCGAGCCACCTGTACCAGAGCCGCCGGCGCAAGACCCCGACATCTGGGGCCCGGCCCGGCCGAACGCGGACGCGTCTGCACTGGGGGGAAGGGTCTACGAGCATCGCCAGGCACGGCCGCCGGTGGAGCGCAACCGCGGCAACGTCGTCTCGTTCCCAGGGTCTGACCGTGTGCACATCCTGGTGCTGGAACCGCAGTCTTTCGAAGAGGTCCAGGTGTTTGCGGACAACCTGGTAGCGAGGCGCCCGGTGGTGTTGAATTTTGAACGGTGCGAGAAAGAAATCGCCCGGCGTATCGTGGATTTCATGTCCGGGGTCGCCTATGCCCTCGGGGGGACAACCCAGGTTCTAGGGGGCGGCATTTTCCTGTTTGCCCCGCCGAATTTCGACATCACCGGCGGGCGGAGGCCGGAGGCGGATAGCGACAAACCGGCCAAGGCTTGATCACCAGAGCCGGGCGAAGGCGGACGACCGCCTGGGCCGGCGGCATGGAGGTAGGACGAGGTGGGCAGTACTCTTGCCGGGCTGGTCCTTTTGGCGGCCGAAGTGTACACGTGGGTAATCATCATCAGGGCACTTCTAAGCTGGATCCCGGTGCGATCATGGCCGCGGTGGCTGTGGCGGCTGGAAGAATGGTTGGAAGACCTCACCGAGCCATTGTACAGGCCGCTACGCCGTCTGTTGCCTTTGCAGGCGGCAGGCATTGATTTCACGCCGCTCGTGGCCTTTTTCATTGTGCAGCTGGTCGCTGGCATTCTGGCTCGGATCCTACAGTTGTTGCCAGGATAGCTGCCGAGGAGCCGGAGGGGTTGCGTGCAGTGCTTTTCATCGTGGTCAGTCGCGGAGGTGAAACACCATGGCACTTACGCCGGTAGACATCCACAACAAGGAGTTCCGCCGCAGTTTTCGTGGGTACAGCGAGACCGAGGTTGACGACTTCCTCGATGAGATTGGCCGCGACTTTGAGGCACTGCTGAAGGAGCGGGATGCCCTCCGCGATCAGCTCCGCGACGCGTCCGCCGAACTGGCCCGCTACCGGAATCTGGAGGACTCCATGAACCGGGCCCTGGTCGCGGCACAGGAGGCGGCTGAGCGTACCATCGCCGCGGCCGAAAAACAGGCCGAGCTCATCGTACGTGAGGCAGAAGACCGGGCACGGGAGATCGAGAAACAGGCCGAGGCCCGTGCGGCCCAAGTACAGGCACGCTGGCAGGAAATCATTCGCGAGACCGAAGCCTTCAAGCTGCGGATGCGGTCGCTTCTATTGGCCCAGCTTGACATTTACCAGCCCGGATTTGGCGAGGGGGCCGCCGAGGCGGCGGCCACTGCCACCCCGGTTGCGGAGGGATCACATGACGATGAAAGCACCGGCCATTGAAGGACGGGGGCCCAGCCAAAGCGACGAAAGATGCCTTCTGCCGGTGCGGGTGCAGCCGGGAGCCAGCCGTAACGGGATCAAACGGGCTGCGGATGGGCGTTTTCGCATCAGCGTGACCGCAAAAGCCCAGGACGGAGAGGCCAACCAGGCGCTGGTCGACTTCGTGGCCGCACTTTTGGGGTGTCCGCGTTCACACGTAGCCATTGTGGTGGGGGAGCATGCGCGTGATAAGATACTGAGCATAAAAGGCTTTCACCAGGGTGAGGTCGAGCAGATGCTAGCCGGTAAGGCTTGACCGCGAGGCTGGCCGCAAGGACCGGTTGTCTGGAAACCTGGGTAACCATGGAAGAAGGCCGCTGGCCTTTTTCTTTATGGCCCGCAACGAATTGGGAGGAAAGACTGTGGCGGACTACAAGTCGACCGTGAACCTGCCGCACACCGCGTTTCCGATGAAGGCTGACCTGGCCCACCGGGAACAGAGAATCCTCGCGCGCTGGCAGCGCGAAGACCTATACCATGCCATCAGGGAAAAACGCCGGGGGCGCGAGAAGTTCATCCTGCACGACGGCCCGCCGTACGCCAACGGCGACATCCACATCGGCACCGCTCTCAATAAGGTCCTCAAGGACATTGTCGTCCGGTACAAGAATATGAGGGGCTACGACGCCCCTTATGTGCCAGGTTGGGACACCCACGGCCTGCCCGTGGAGATGAACGCCTTGCGTGCCCTGGGCGTCGACCGGCGCTCGTTTTCCACCCTGGACCTGCGGCGGCAATGCCGCGATTTTGCCCTCAAGTACGTCGGTATCCAGTCGGATGAATTCCAGCGGCTGGGAGTGGTGGGCGACTGGGAACACCCCTACCTGACGCTCGACCGGCAGTACGAGGCCGTACAGATCGGCATTTTCGGCGAGATGGCTGCCCGGGGTTACATCTACAAGGGTCTCAAGTCCGTGTTCTGGTGTCCCACTTGTGAGACTGCCTTGGCGGAAGCCGAAGTGGAATACCAGGACCACCGCTCGCCGTCTATCTGGATTCGCTTCCCGGTGGCAGATGGCAAGGGGAAGCTGCCTGGTGGGTCATCGCTTCTCGTGTGGACCACCACACCGTGGACATTGCCGGCCAATGAGGCCGTGGCCGTCCACCCGTCACAGCCGTACGTGCTGGCACAAACCCCGGCTGGGCCTGTGCTCGTGGCAGAGGCATTGGCGACCACGGCCCTGGCTGCCGCCGGGCTTTCGTCGGCTCCGGACGTCGTCGTGCTGGGAAGGTTTGCTGGTGCCGAGCTCGAGGGCGTGACTGTGCAGCATCCGTTGCAGGACCGTCAGGTACCGGTCATTCTCGGCGAGCATGTGACCATAGACCAGGGCAGCGGATGTGTCCACACCGCCCCGGGGCATGGTGCGGAAGACTTCGAAGTGGGCGTCCGCTATCACCTTCCAGTCACAGTGCCAGTGGACGACCGGGGACGGTTCACGAGCCTGGCTGGCGATCTGGCCGGCATTCATATTTTCGAAGCCAACCCAATGATTATCGAACGCTTGGCGGCACGCGGTATCCTCGCCCGCGCCGGTGAGATCACGCACTCGTATCCGCACTGCTGGCGGTGCCATAATCCCATCATTTTCAGGGCCACCGAGCAATGGTTTGCGTCGGTGAGTGGCTTCCGGGACGAGGCGTTGCGGGCTGTGCGCACGGTACGATGGATTCCGCCGTGGGGCGAGGAACGCATCAGCCAGATGGTGGCCGACCGCGCCGATTGGTGCATATCACGGCAGCGGTCGTGGGGGGTGCCGATACCGGCCTTCTACTGCACGCACTGCGGGGAACCGTTTATGACCCCGGACACGATCCGTTCCGTGCAGGAAATTTTCGCCCGCGAGGGATCGGACGCCTGGTGGGTGCGACCGCCAGAAGACTTCCTGCCTGCTGGGAGCACCTGCCCGCACTGTGGCGGCACCGAATTCCAGAAGGGCACAGACATCATGGACGTTTGGTTTGACTCTGGTTCGTCGCACGCGGCGGTGCTGGACACGCGTGCGGAGTTGCGCTGGCCGGCGGACATGTACCTCGAGGGCAACGACCAGCACCGCGGCTGGTTCCAGTCGTCGCTGCTTACCGCCGTTGCCACGCGGCATGCTGCCCCGTACCGCGAGGTGCTCACCCACGGCATGGTGGTTGACGGCGAGGGGCGGGCGATGCACAAATCGCTTGGGAACGTCGTGGCACCCTCCGAGGTGATCGACCAGTTTGGCGCGGATGTGCTCCGGCTGTGGGTGGCGTCCGCGGACTACACCGGGGACATCCGCCTGTCACCCGATATCCTGCGCCAGCTCGTCGAAGTCTACCGCAAGATCCGTAACACCATCCGTTTCCTTTTGGGTAACCTGGCGGACTTCGATCCCGCCGAAGACGCGGTGCCGCTTTCCGATCTTCTGGAGATCGACCGCTATGCCCTCGCCCGGCTGGACGCGCTCCTGGAGACTGTCACCCGGGCGTACGACAATTACCAGTTCCACATTGCTTACCACGCCTTGCACAATTTCTGCACGGTGGATATGTCCGCGTTCTACCTGGACGTGCTGAAAGACCGGTTGTATCTGGCGGCCCCGGACGGGCGCGAGCGCCGGGCAGCCCAGACCGCTTTGTACACCATCGCCACGACGCTTATCCGGCTTTTGGCTCCCGTGCTTGTGTTTACGGCGGAAGAGGCCTGGGAGTACCTGCCGGGGCAAGACCGGCCCGCGAGCGTCCATCTGGCTGACTGGCCGGTACCTGTGGGCGCGGCCACGCCAGACCTTTTGGCACGCTGGGATGTGCTCATGGACGTGCGTGCTCTGGTGCAAAAGGCCATAGAAGAGGCACGTGCAGCGGGTGAGGTGGACGCCTCGCTGGAGGCGGCCGTGGATGTGTACGCCCGCGGACAGGCTCTGGCGGTCCTGCAGAGCCTTACGGACGCGGACGGGCGTGCGTACATCGGGCAGGGCGAACGCGGATACGATAATGCGGCCACCCTGTTCATCGTTTCCGCGGTGGTGGTGCACGATCTTGACCGGGAGGCGGCGCCAGCGGGTGCGGTGCAGGACCAAGAAGGGAACCTGGCCGTGCGGGTTGTCCATGCCCCCGGCGGCCGCTGTGCCCGTTGCTGGTCCTACAGTGAGACGGTGGGCGAAACCGGCGCGCACCCTGAGCTTTGTCAGCGCTGCGTGACTGTGATGCAAGACCATTTTGGCCTGTGATGGAGGGACGCCGGTGAGGGCGGTGGTCGCCGGGCCGCAAGACCGGGAGCGATACACGGATTTTGTCAAATCGTCGCCCAAAGGGCACATACTTCAGTCCTGGGAATGGGGCGAGCTCAAGGCCGCTACGGGCTGGGTGCCGCTGCGCGTGATGGTGGAGGATGACGACGGCACGATCAAGGCCGCCATATCGGTCTTGCGGCGTCCCCTGCCTATCCCGGGGCGCTCCATCATGTATGCCCCGCGCGGTCCCGTCGGAGACCTGGGCGACCGGCGTACGCTGGCGGTGCTGCTCGACCTTGTGCACAGGGAAGGCCGCCGCCATGGTGCGGTGTTCCTCAAGATCGATCCCGACATACCTGAGACGAATGAAACCCTGGACAAAACTCTCCGTAGTCTCGGCTTCCGCCGGCAGGGTGCCAGTCTGAATTTCGAGGGCATCCAGCCGCGGTTTGTCTTTCGCCTGCCCCTGACCAACAGCCTGGACGAGATATGGAACGCCATGGCCCCCAAGACGCGTTACAACATCCGACTGGCGGAGCGGCGCGGGGTCGAAGTAACGGACGGCGGGAAAGAAGATATTCCGGTGTTTTATCGGATCCTCGAGGAAACGGCCCGGCGCGACCATTTTCTCATTCGTTCGGAGTCGTATTTTCACCACATGTGGGATGCCCTTGGCGAACATGGTTACGCCCGGCTTTTCCTGGCCCGGTACGCCGGCGAAGTCATCGCGGGTACCTTAGCCCTCACCTTCGGTGACAAGACGTGGTACCTGTACGGGGCTTCTTCCAACCGCCATCGCAACGTGATGCCAAACTACGCGCTGCAATGGGCAATGATCAAATGGGCGAAAGAAAACGGCTGCACGCTGTACGATTTTCGTGGGGTTTCCGGGGATCTCAACCCCGACAATCCTTTATACGGGCTGTACCGGTTCAAGAAAGGCTTCGGGGGAGAACTGGTAGCTTTTCTAGGCGAGTACGATCAGGTCTACCAGCCGCTTTGGTATTGGTTGTGGCAGAATGCCGTCCCGGCTTACCGGCGGCTGCGGCGTCGCCTCCGCCAGGGCAGGGCCAAGGAGGAGCCGGAGCCGGCGCTGGACTGATTGGCACCCCGCCGGCTTGGCTCCCGTCAGTCTGTGCAGTTATTTAGGCTTGAAGGTACGGCAACAGGTGTCCTCCGAGCGCCGCACGTTTTTGTCGCCGATGGTGCCCACTTCCATGTTGGTGCTGCCGGCGCTCACGTCAACCTTGATGCTGGGTGCGTTGCAGCGGTTGCCACTGGCCCAAAACGCACAAGCGGTAACCGAACAGGAAACGCCATCAAGTGCCACTGACCTCACCTCCCGTTCTAGTGTGGTCACCCCGTTCGAGCTTATACCCATGGTGCCAGCCTCCATGTCGAACACCGGCACCCGCGGAGGTATGGCGCCCCTGCCTTTTTCGGCGGCGGGAACCGCGGCCCGCCCCACCGGGCGGTCCGCTGCCAGCAAGCTGTGCCGGCGCCCATACAGGAAGTAGATGACCTGGCCGATGGCCAGCCAGGCAAGAAACCGTATCCAAGTAAGGCGCGGCAGGCTGATCATCAAGTACAGCGAAAACGCGATGGCCAGCCCCGGCACGTACGGCACGCCTGGCGTGCGGAAGGGGCGGGGGCGGTCGGGAGCCGTACGCCGTAGTACGATTACCCCGGCCGAGACGAGGATGAAGGCGGCCAGCGTGCCGATGTTGGCTAGCTCCGCCACCACTTGAATGGGCAGAAAACCGCCTATGAGTGCCACGGCGGCCCCAGTGATGGCGGTGTCCAAGGCGGGCGTGGCAAAACGGCGGCTCAAAGTGGCAAAAATGGGCGGCAGTAGTCCGTCCCTGGCCATGGCGTAGAACACGCGGCTTTGGCCGTAAATGTTCACGAGCAGCACGCTTGTAAGCCCCGCGAGCGCACCCACGGAGATCACGGCCGATGCCCAGCCAGCCCCCACAGCCCACAACGCGTTGGCGATGGGGGAAGCGTTGTTCAGCGTGTAGTACGGCACCATGCCCGTCAGGATGGCAGCCACGACCAAGTACAGCACCGTCGCGATAGCCAGGCTCGCGACGATGCCCCGCGGCAGGTCGCGGGCGGGGTGACGGACCTCTTCCGCGGCGGTGGAGACCGCATCGAAGCCGATGTACGCGAAGAAGATGATGGCGGCCCCGCGCATGATCCCGCTCCAGCCGAAAGGAGCGAACGGCCGCCACAGCGACGGGCTCACGTGGGTGACGCCCAGGGCGATGAACAGTGCCACCACGGCAAGCTTGATCGCGACAATCACCCGTGTGACCTCTGCTCCCTCCCGTGTACCCCAGATGAGCACGCCGGTGATGACTGCCACTATGAATATGGCCGGCAGATTTAATAGTCCGCCAGCGGTGGGCGGGGCAGTGGCCCAGGCTGGCAGGCTAATGCCGGCCGCCCGCAGAAGATCATGAATATACGAGGACCAGCCGATGGCCACGGCGCCGGCAGCCACCGTGTATTCCAGGATGAGATCCCAGCCGATGATCCAGGCGAAGATTTCGCCCAGGGCGGCATACGAGTACGTGTATGCACTGCCGGCGACGGGCACCATCGAGGCGAGCTCTGCGTAAACGAGGGCGGTGAGGACGGCGGCCAGGCCGGACACCGTAAACGACACGATCACCGCCGGTCCGGCATACCGGGCCGCGGCCACACCCGTCAGCACAAAAAGACCGGTACCGATAATGGCCCCGACGCCGAGAGCCGTAAGATCGAGTGCTCCCAGTGACTTGCGGAGCCGGTGGCCTTTTTCTTTGGTTTCCGCCAACAAGGCATCGAGAGGTTTTGTGCGCAGGATGGCCGGCCGCAAGGTCCTCACCTCGCTGCCTAGGTTTTGCATAAGGACGGCAAGTTATTGAAGGCGTGTGCACAAGGGTGCGAAAAAGGAGGCCCGTGGCGCGATGTTGCCAGTGCCGGAAATCAACGAGGAATCCTTGACGGAGTTGTTTTTGTGGCTTGTACAGCAAAACGCACCATCTGGGCAGGAGGGCGAGCTGGCGGCACTTTTGGCGTCACGGCTGGCCGGCCTAGGGTTTGCGGTCACGACGGACAACGCCGGTGCCACCTTCGGCGGTAATAGCGGGAACGTGATCGGACACCGGCCAGGACGCGGGGGGCCGCATCTTTTGTTCATGGCCCACATGGACACGGTGGAACCGACGGCCGGCATACGGCCGTCAGTGCAGGACGGGGTGGTGGTGACAGACGGCCGGACCATCCTCGGTGCCGACGACCGGGCAGGCATCGCCGCCGTGCTGGCGGCCATAGCCGCCTGGGGTCAGAACCAGCCTTGCGATCTCACAGTGGTCTTCAGCGTCGGGGAAGAGGTCGGGCTTTACGGGGCCAAGGCCCTCGATGTGCCGCGTTTGGGTGCCGCCCTTGGCTTCGTGCTGGACGCCGGGGCGGCGCCGGGCACCATTGTCGTCCAGGCGCCGTACGCGGAGGAGCTCGGCATCACGGTATTTGGTAGGGCCGCCCACGCCGGCGTGGAGCCAGAGCTCGGGATAAACGCCATCCAGGTGGCCGCCAGAGCCCTCGCCGAGGTGCCGATGGGCAGGCTCGACTCCGCTACGACCGCCAACGCGGGACTGATCAAAGGCGGGGTGGCAACCAATATCGTCCCTGACCGCGTGGAAATCCGGGCGGAGATTCGCAGCCAAAGGTTTGACCGGCTGCAAGAAGAGCTTTCCCGCTGGCAGGCTGTTTTTGCTAAGGAGGCGAGCCAGGCCGGCGCCCGGGTGGAGATCAGCCATACCCTGGATTATCAGGGATTCCAGCTTGATCAGTCGCACCCGGCCGTGCAGCTCGCTGCCCGTGCTGCTTCCAGGGTCGGGTTGGCACCGGTTTTTCAGGTCCGCGGGGGTGGCAGCGACGCCAACATACTGAACGCGAAGGGCCTTCCCACCGTGAACCTCGGCGTGGGGGCGGCAGAAGAGCACACGCACAGCGAGCACATAAAGATGGCTGACTTGGCGGCTACCGCCCGTTGGGTGGCGGCGATCATGGCGGAGGCCTGAACGGTGGCGGTAGCTGACATGAGACCGATTTCACGCACCTCGCGGTTGCTCGTCACCATCGCAGTGCTTACGGCTACTTTTCTTGCCGCCATGGACGTCACTATTGTGGGCACGGCCATGCCCACCATCGTGGGGAATCTTGGCGGCATGGACCTTTTGTCGTGGGTGTTTTCGGCGTACCTGCTTACGTCGGCCGCCAGCGTGCCCATTTACGGCAAATTGGCAGACATGTACGGCCGCCGCTCGGTTTTCCTCGTGGGGGCAGCCATCTTTATGCTCGGCTCCGGACTGTCCGGCCAGTCGCGCACCATGCTGCAGCTCGTGCTTTTCAGAGGTCTGCAAGGGCTCGGGGCCGGTGCCGTCACCCCCATCACAAGCACGATCATCGGCGATATCTACACCTTGAAGGAACGGGCGCGCATGCAGGGGGTATTCTCCAGCGTGTGGGGATTATCTGCGCTGGTCGGGCCTTGGCTCGGAGGGTTGATCGTCGACCACTTCAGTTGGCGTTGGGTATTCTACGTCAACCTTCCATTCGGGCTGGCGTCGATGCTCATGCTGGCCCGCTGGCTGAAGGAAGACCTGCAGCCTGTCCGGCACCGGGTCGATTATCTCGGGGCCACCAGCCTCTCAATTGGGATCGCGGCCTTGCTTTTCGGCCTCTTGGAGGGGGGCACCCTGTTTCCGTGGAAATCATGGCCCCTGTTCGCCGCTTTCGGCCTCGCACTTCTGGGGGTAGGGGTATTTGTCTTGGCGGAGCGCAAGGCCACCGAGCCCGTGCTTCCACTCGCTCTCTTCCGTAACCGGATTATTGCCGTTTCGAGCCTGGCGGGCTTTCTCGCCGGCGGTGCGATGCAAGGCGTATCTTCCTATGTACCTGTTTTTGTGCAGGGGGTACTTGAGGGTTCTGCCACACAGGCCGGTTCTGTGCTGGCACCGATGTCACTTGGCTGGCCGGTTGGGAGCGTGCTGGCGGGTCAGGTGATCCTGCGCCTCGGCTACCGTGCCACCGCCGTGGTTGGCATGGTCTTTGCTACCATGGCGACCCTGGCCCTTACCACGGCTGGTATGCACTCCTCTTTGTCCTTTCTCATAGCCACCACGGTGATCATGGGGCTCGGCCTGGGTTTTGCCACCACCACCTTTATCATCGCCGTGCAAAACGCCGTCCCATGGGCTCGCCGCGGGGTGGCGACCGCTTCAACGCAGTTTGTGCGTACACTCGGTTCGACCGTGTCCGTGGCAATATTAGGATCCGTCCTCAATGCCGGGCTGGTAAGCCACCTGCGGCGGCTGCCTTCGCTTGCCTCCTTGCCGCCGCGTGCCGTCATCGACGCCAGCAACATCGTGCTCGATCCCGTCCAGCGTGCCACCGCCTCGCCGGATTACGTGCGCGCCCTGGCACAGGGGCTCGGAGCATCACTGCACGGCGTGTTTTTGCTGGTAAGCCTGATCGCGGTCTTGGGACTTGGTTTCTCGCTCTTTTTCCCCGGCGGGCGGGCCGAGGAGCATGTCTACAAAGAAGAGTCATATTAATCGCTGCACCGGGCCATTTCTAATGGCGGGGTGAACCCTCTGGACGACTTCCAGAACGAGGACCTGCACGAGCTTCTGTTGCGGTTGCGGCACGACATCGACCGGCTCGGATACCGCCTGGAAAAGCTTAAGTTGGCCGAATACGTGGAGATGCTGGAACACCCGCGGCGGCTTTTGTGGAGCAATTTCATCCAGGGTGTGGCGAGGGGGCTCGGCATCGCGGTAGGGGTAACCATCCTGGGAGCAGTGATCCTTTATTTCCTCCAGAGGCTTTTACTCCTGAACATTCCGATGGTAGGCGGGTTCATTGCCCAGATTGTCACCATCGTGCAGGAAGAACTGAGCCACTACAGTGGCATAAGGTAGGGGAGCTTCTTGGATTTCCGTGCGGCTCTTTTGGAGCGCCAAAGCTATCTTGAGGCTTTGATTCGCGACCTGGAAGCGGCCATGCGCCTGGGGGAAAAGGACTCCGCCGGCGAGTTGTCGTCCTACGACAACCACCCCGCCGAATCGAGCTCCAACCTTTACGAGCGCGAAAAAGACGTCGGGCAGCTCGAGCGTGCCCGTGGCCGGCTGCGTGCGGTCGTGGCTGCCCTCGCACGTTGGGAGGACGGCACCTACGGCTACTGCCTCCGGTGCGGGGCTCCCATCCAGAAGGAACGGCTGGAGGCGGTTCCGGAGGCAGCCTACTGTCTTTCGTGCCAAATGGAAATAGACGCCCGCTCACCGTTACCGGACCGGCCGGCGGAAGAAGACGTGTTGTGGCCGCCTTTTGGGCGCCGGCCCGGAGAGGAAGAGTCCGCGGAGTACGACGGCGAGGACGCCTGGCAGGATGTGGCCCGCTATGGCACCTCGAACACGCCCGCTGATATCCCGGGCGCCAAATCATACGACGCGACATTGTTGGAGGGGAACGAGCCGCTGTCCATGACGATCATTTCGCCCGGCAACGAAACCGTCACAGAGGCTCGCGCCCGTGAGAACGCCGGGGCGGTGGAAGGGACCGATGCCCTGCCGGCCGAAGGCCCTCCACTCTCGTAAGGGCCTAGGACGATCTTTGCCGGTGGGGTATGCGGGCCAAGATGCTATACTGGTGCCGGCTGGTATTTTCGCACGGAGGAGAAGCCGCGTTGGTTTTGTTCGCAGTTGCCCTGGTGGTTTTGGCCCTCGACCGGCTGACCAAATGGTACGTTTCCACGCACATGGAGATCGGCCAGTCCATCCCGGTGATACCGCACGTATTCCACATTACGTACATTCGCAACCCCGGTGCGGCGTTTGGCCTGGGGGCGAGCCAGGCCGGCCTGTTCGTCGTCATTACGGTTGTAGTCGTGGTCCTCATTATCGTTTTTGCCCGCCATGTTGGTCCAGGACAGACCCTGCTGCGTTTCGCACTGGGGTTCGAGCTGGGAGGAGCCCTTGGGAACCTGTACGACCGCGTACTTGGCGGTGCCGTGATCGATTTTCTCGATTTCAGGGTGTGGCCGGTGTTTAATCTCGCGGATGCGGCCATTGTCACCGGCGGCCTGCTTTTCATCCTTTACCTGGCGTTGACATGGCAACGGGTATGACCGGCGAGCTCCATTTGACCGTTTTGCCGGAGTCGGACGGGATGCGGCTTGACCAGTTTTTGGCCGGTAAAATGGCCGGCATCTCCCGGTCGGCGGCGCAGCGGCTCATAAGCGAAGGGCACGTGTTGGTCGATGGCGAGCCGGCGGCTAAGGCCTCGGCACGCGTGCACACTGGCCAGGACGTGGCGATTTTTCCCCCGGCACCCCGAGACCGCCCGGTCCCGCTGGCGATGGCGCTTGAGATCGTGTATGAAGACGAAGACCTCGCGGTCATAAACAAACCGCGTGGTCTTGTGGTGCACCCGGCGCCCGGCCACCGCGACGATACGCTTGTGAACGCTCTTGCGGCCCGCTGGCAGCTGCCGCCGGCCTCATCGGACCGCCCGGGGATCGTGCACCGCCTGGACAAAGACACCACGGGCCTGCTGGTAGTTGCCAAAAGCCCGGCGGCCATGGCCTCGTTGCAAACGCAGATCCGGACCCGAACCGCCCGGCGGGACTATGTTGCCCTCGTGCACGGCCACCTGCCGGCGTCGTCAGGCAGCGTGGAAGCGCCGGTGGGGCGGGATCCTCGTGCCCGCGTGCGCATGGCCGTCGTGTCGCAGGGGGGACGCGCGGCGCGCACACGCTTCCGGGTGATCCACGAGTTTGCGGACTACAGCCTGCTCCTTTTGACCTTGGACACAGGCCGCACCCACCAGATCAGGGTTCACATGGCTTCCGCCGGTTATCCAGTAGCCGGTGACCGCACTTACACCCGAGTCTGCACGGGCGTCGACAGCATGCTTGCGGGGCAGGCTTTGCACGCCTGGCGGCTTGCGTTTCACCACCCGCGTGACGGGAGGGTGCGCGTCTTTTACGCAGATCCACCCCCGGACTTTTTTGATGCTGTGGCGACGTTGGGGTTGCCGCCCGCCAAGTTTCGCGACCTACTTTCTTCGCTCGCGGCAGGATTGGACCGCCCCAGTTGAGAAACTCCCCTGGCGTGTGCGGACACCACCATAGGAGGTGACGTCATGTCAGAGATAAAGACCGTTGGAGTAGTGGGACTTGGCCTCATGGGTTCGGGAATCGCCCAAACTGTGGCCAGCGCCGGTTTCACGACCATAGTCACCGAGGCATCGGCGGAACTTTTGGACCGGGGCGTGGAACGGATCAGGTCGGCGCTGGACCGGCAGGTGCAACGGGGACGGCTCGATAATGAGGCGTTTGCAGCTACCATGGGGCGCGTGCACGGTACCTTGCGCTGGGAAGATTTTGCCGCCTGTGATCTGGTTATCGAAGCGGTCATTGAAAATGAGGCAGAAAAACGCCGTGTTTTTACTGCCTTGGACCAGGTATGTCCACCTGGCACCATCCTGGCTTCCAACACATCATCCATTCCCATCATGAGCATGGCAGCGGCTACCAAACGCCCCGACCGGGTACTCGGCATGCACTTTTTCAATCCGGTTCCGGTCATGAAGCTCGTAGAAATTGTCAAAGCCCTTACTACCAGTGCCGACACCGTTGCTACCGCGACTGCGTTCGCCCGTGCTTTGGGCAAAGAGCCGATCCAGGCGCCTGACCGGCCAGGATTCATTGTCAACATGCTGCTGGTGCCCTACCTCCTTGCCGCCGTACGCATGCTGGAGAGCGGTTACGCGTCCAAGGAAGATATCGACCGAGGCATGGTCCTGGGGGCAAACCACCCCATGGGACCACTTACCTTGCTCGACTTTGTAGGATTGGATACCACCCTGTACATCGCCGACATCTTTTTCAACGAATATAAAGACCCTGTGTACGCGGCGCCGGTTCTCCTGCGGCAGATGGTGCGGGCGGGGTACCTCGGGCGCAAGAGTGGGCGCGGCTTTTATGACTATTCTACCGAGCCGCCGCGGTAGTCTGGCGGCCAGCTGTAACGAGGAGGGTGGCTGAAATGGCGTACGAGTTCATAGAGGTTTCCAAACAAGACCGGGTGGGAATCATCACGCTCAACCGGCCCCAGGCGTTGAACGCCCTGAACAGTGCCTTGATGGCTGAGCTTGTCAGTGCCTTGGAGACGTTCAATGCCGATCCGGAGGTAGGGGCAATCCTCCTGCGCGGCAGTGAGAAGGCGTTTGCGGCTGGGGCGGACATCAAAGAAATGATGAACAAAAGCCCGGTGGACCTTTATTTGGAGCAAAATCTTGAGCGTTGGGACCAGGTGGCACGGCAGGGAAAGCCGGTCGTGGCGGCGGTCTCCGGCTGGGCACTGGGCGGCGGGCTCGAGCTTTGCATGGCTTGCGACATCATCGTAGCTTCCGAGACGGCCAAGTTCGGCCAGCCGGAGATCAACCTCGGCATTATCCCGGGAGCAGGCGGGACGCAGCGGCTGCCGCGGGCGGTGGGCAAGGCCATGGCCATGATGATGATACTCTCAGGCGAGCCGATCTCGGCCCAAGAGGCCTTGCAGCACGGTTTGGTGGCACGTGTTTATCCTGCCGACCGGTACATGGAAGAGGCATTGGAACTGTGCCGGAAGATCGCTGCCAAACCGGCCCTGGCTTTGCGCGTGGCCAAAGAATGTGTGCGGCAGTCATTCGAGTTGCCGCTCGCTGAAGGGCTTGAATTTGAGCGGCGGAGTTTCTACATGTTGTTCGCTTCTGAGGATCAAAAAGAGGGCATGCAAGCGTTTATTGATAAGCGGCCGGGTAACTTTAAGGGCAGGTGAAAAGAACGCCCCGGATTTTGGGCTTCAGTTGGGCACAGTCGGTTTTGTGTGATATTATCGCGTCTTGGTACGTGCTGATTGCCGTGCTATTGTAGTGGCCGTATTGGGTTACGGCCGCACTGGTGCCGTGTCTGCACGTGGCACCAGTGCACCAGGACGGGGGGTTGGGTACGTTGTCTGGCAACGCGGAGGGCACGGAAATTACCACCGGACTCCGTCGGGTAGTCAGCATCTGGGGATCGTTCACATGGGGCTATGCAGACGTCGGAGCTGACGTCTATGTAGCCCTGGGGCTGGTGGCGATGGCCGCCCAGGGTGCCACGCCGCTGGCGTTTGCCATCACCGGGGCTGTATACATGTTGATTGGTCTCGCTTATACCGAGCTGGCTTCTACCTACCCCGTGGCCGGGGGAGGACAGTACTATACCCTGCGGGGCCTCGGGGATATTTTTGGTTTTACTGCTGGCTGGGCCCTCCTGTTGGATTTCACCATCGATGTTTCGCTTTTTGCCCTGTCGACGGCAGGCTACATCAACTTTTTTTTCCCGGGATTACAACACCAGCCGTGGCTGGCTATCGAAGGGCTCGTCGTGGTTGTGTTCCTGGCCTCGGTCAATTTGCGTGGAATTCGGGAGTCGTCCTGGCTGAACGAAGTAATCGGGGCTGTGGACATGGTTTCGGAGTCAACGATTATCTTGTTCGGGTTCCTGTTCGCGTTCAATCCGTCTTTTTTCGCCCACCAGTTCGTGACCCAATTCCCCTCTACCCATGACTTCCTGTACGGGGCTTCCATTGCCATTATTTCTTTCGTCGGGCTGGAGTCCATCTCGCAGGCGGCGGAAGAGACCTTGCGTCCGGCCACGGTGGTTCCCAGGACCTCCTTGGCACTGATCTTCACTGTGGTGATCTATGCCCTGTCGTTTTCGACGTTGGGCTTGGGTGTCTTGCCGTGGCAGGTAATCGCCCAGAACCAGGGCGACCCCATTGCGGTGCTCGCGCATCACATCCCGTTCATCGGGTTCATTGCCGGGCCGTTCACCGCGCTGCTGGCAGCCACCTTGGTGCTGGCGTCTACCAACACCGGCATCATGGGTTATTCTCGTATCACATGGTCGATGAGTAAGCTCGGCCTTTTGCCGCAATGGTTCTCTGCCCTCCACTCCAAGTTCCGCACACCGTACCGGACGATCATCGTGTTTTCCAGTTTGGCTGCCCTGCAGATTGTGCTGGCGTCGTTGAGCTCCAACGCGTACGACACGCTCGGAAACATGTATGCGTTCGGAGCTGTGAGCGGCTACGTATTGGTGATGATCTCACTTATCCGGCTACGTTTTCTGGATCCCGATTCCCCGCGGGCCTACAAGACGCCGCTCAACCTCAAGGTAACGTACCGTGGCGACACGGTGGAGGTGCCGGTACTCGGCATCGTCGGCCTGATTGGTACGGTAGCCATTTGGGTATTGGTGATGTGGACACATGCGATCGGCCGTATAGCCGGCCCGGCTTGGCTTGTGATCGGTTGGGCCTTCTATTTCTACCATCGCCGCCGTGCAGGCTTGCCGCTGTTGGGCACGGTGGCAAGAGACTGGGAGACTGAGCAGCGCGAGGTGCTGAGGTCTGCGGGTGAGCACAGACTACTGCGGCAGTACGAGGCGGCCCTGGCCCGGCGCCAGGCACGACAGGCGGCGAAAGTGAGCCAGGAGGAGGCCGGCGGCGACGAGTAGGGAAAAACTGGAGAAGTTTATGGGGTGGTACCGCCTGGTGGTGGCGGGACTGGCGGTCATCCTCGGGCTTATCATCGTTTATAGGGCCGTGGTCGCCCGCGCGGCCATGCAGCTTTACGTGCTCGGATTTGCATTTGTAGGACTGGGCGTTTACCGCTGGTGGCTGTTCTGGCAGCTCCGCCAGACGACCGGGCACCGGGAGGAAAACGGTCATGCCTGAAGCACAATTGCATCCGTTCGGTATTGTTCTGGCAGTGGTATTCGTAACCAGCGTGGGATCTATCCTGTGGTGGATGCTGCACCCGCCCAAGGCTGAGGAAGAGGCCCCGGCGGTGGAGGCGGCTTTGGAAGCCGGCCAGATCCTGGTGGGATTTCACGTTGCCTGGGGGGCGGAAGACCTCCTCCGGCTGGCCTGCGAGCTTGGTAGGCAAGAAAACGCACCGGTCACCGCCATGTACGTGACGGAGGTGCCGTTCACCCTTCCGTTGGATGCGCCCATACCGGAGGAGGACGAACGGGCACGCAAGGCGGAGGAGCGTGCCCGCGCGATCGCGGCCGAGTATGATACCACTGTGCGGTACGTGATCCGCCGCGGACGCAAGGCAGGCCGGGCGATCGTGGACGCTTCGTTGCACGAACCGACCCGGACCATCATCCTGGGTGCCTCTGAGCATCTGGGCATGGAAGATAGGCTTTTCGGCAGCAGTGCCGAGTTTGTCCTTAGGCACGCGCCGTGCCAGGTACTGGTGCGGCGCCCGGCGCGGGCAAAACCAGCAAGGGGGTAAGTTTGTGCACGTTATTGTCGTCGGTTGTGGAATGTTGGGGTCGATGCTGGCTCGCCGCCTGACAGACGCGGGCGAGGACGTTACCGTGGTCGATTACAACCCGACGGCGTTCCGCCGCCTGGGCGACGACTTCCGCGGGCATACGATCAGCGGCACCGGTATCGACACGGAAGTGCTGGCCAGGGCAGGCGCGCGTGAGTGCTCGCTTTTCATTGCGACCACGGGATCGGACGCCACGAACCTCATGGCCGCCCAGGTCGCAAAACTCCAGTTCGGCATCGAGAACGTGCTGGTGCGGATATACGAGCCAGCGAAAGCCGGTGTGTTCGCGGCGGATGGCTTTTCGCTCATTTGCACGACTTCTCTCGCGGTAGAGGCCTTCGCAGAGGCGATCGCCCGGGCAAAGGAGGATAGCCAATGTACGTCATAGTTGTGGGGGGCGGCAAGGTCGGCTACCATCTTGCTTCCACCCTGGTGGCCGAGCAGCACGAAGTGCTGGTGATTGAGCGCGACGCGGCACGGTACGAGGGGCTGCGGCGGTTGCTCGGCGACGATGCCTGCTTCCTCGGCGATGGTTCGGAGCTCCACACACTGGAAATGGCGGGTGCTGCCCGGGCGGATGCGTTGGTGGCGGTGTCAGGCAAGGACGAGACGAACCTGGTCATCTGCCAGATCGCCCAGCGTTACTTCCATGTGCCACGGGTCGTCTCACGCGTTAACAACCCCAAGAATGAAGAAATCTTTGGGAAACTAGGAATCACAGCTACTATCAGCAGTACAAGGATCATTTACAGCCTGGTGGTACAGGAAGTGGAGACCGCCGAGGTGACGCCTGTGGCCCTGCTCAAGCGTGGGAACCTGGCACTGGTGGAAATCGCCCTGGAAGGTTCTTCGCCTGCGGTGGGAGTGCGGGTGCGCGACCTCGACCTTCCGGACGAGTGCGTTCTGGTGGGGATTGTGCAGGGTGACGATGTCCTGGTCCCGCATGGGAATACTACCCTGCACAAGAATGACTTGGTGTTGGCTTTGGTCCGCCGTGGTAAAGAATCGCTCTTGGAGCAGGTCCTCCATGGACCGGCTCAAAATGCCTAGCCCGGTGGGCTAACGTTGCTAATACAAATTTCCGTCGTGGTGGGGGAGTGAGCGAAGTTGGCTAGTCTTTGGGTGCTTATACCGTTGGGGGGTGGGCTTGGCCTGCTCGTGGCACTGTACCTGATAAAGAGTGTTCTTAGCCGCGAGCAGGGTACGCCGGAAATGGCACAAGTGGCGGCGGCCATCCGCGAGGGAGCCTATGCGTTTTTGCGGCGGCAGTATATGACCATTTATGGCTTAGCCATTGTCGTGGCCATCCTGCTTCTTTTCACACCGGAAGGGTATCACACAAGCCTGGCGTTTCTGAGCGGAGCCATCGCCTCAGGTTTAGCGGGATTCATCGGCATGTACACATCAGTGAACGCCAACCTCCGCACGGCGGCAGCGGCCCGCCGGTCCCTGAATGACGCCCTGGTGGTGTCCTTCCGGGGTGGCGCCGTTACCGGTCTGGCAGTTACCGCCTTGAGCCTTCTCGGTGTGGCAGGGCTTTTCTGGGCGTATGGCGGTGCCCAAAATCCCACTAGTGCACCGCTCATGATTGTAGGGTTCGGCTTTGGCGCCAGTTTCGTGGCCTTGTTTGCCCAGTTGGGCGGCGGTATCTACACCAAGGCGGCCGATGTCGGGGCCGACCTGGTCGGCAAGGTGGAAGCCGGCATTCCCGAGGACGATCCGCGGAACCCGGCGGTGGTGGCAGACCTCGTCGGAGACAACGTCGGAGACTGTGCTGGCCGTGGCGCCGACCTTTTCGAATCCACAGCGGCCGAAAACATTGGTGCCATGATCCTGGGCATTGCACTCTACCCGGTGCTGGGCTTGGGAGGAATCATTTTCCCGCTGGTCGCCAGGGCCGCCGGTATTTTGTCCTCCCTGGTAGGCATTTTCACCGTACGTACGCAGGAAGACCACGATCCCATGGCTGGTTTAAACCGGGGCTATTTTGTAACCGTGATCCTCAACGCTTTGCTTCTATGGTGGGTAAGTAAGTCGCTATTGTCCGCACCGGGCGTAAATTACCTGCACTATTACCTGGCCGCCTTGATCGGCCTGGTCACTAGCGTGCTCTACGTGTACATAACGCAGTACTACACTTCGTACTCCTACCGGCCGGTGCGTGAGATCGCCGAAGCCTCCCGTACTGGTCCAGCCACCAACATTATTTCCGGCGTGGCAGTCGGCATGGAAAGTACTGCCCTGCCCGCGGTAGTCATTTCCCTGGCAATCATCGGTGCCTATTATCTCGGCGCCACGAGCGGTTTGCCCCACGGTGGCCTTTACGGCACGGCCGTAGCCACCATGGGTATGCTGTCCACGGCGGCCTACGTGCTTGCCATGGATACTTTTGGCCCGATCACCGACAATGCCGGCGGAATTGTGGAGATGTCCAACGCGCCGGAAGAGATCCGGCGGCGCACGGACCGTCTCGATGCCACGGGGAACACGACCAAGGCCTTGACCAAAGGCTACGCAATTGGGAGTGCTGCCCTGGCCACGTTCCTGCTGTTCTCGGCCTACACGGACGCCGTGCGGCTGGCCAAAGGCATTGACGGTCCCTTCCCCGTGGACATCGGCAAGCCTGAGGTGTTTGTGGCCGGCCTCATTGGTGCTACGCTGGTCTTCTTGTTCAGCTCTACCGCCATCAGGGCGGTGGGTAAGGCAGCCCAGGTAGTCATCATGGAGGTCCGCCGTCAGTTCCGCGAGATCCCCGGCATTCTGGAGGGCAAGCAGAAGCCGCACTACGGCGAGGCCGTAGACATCGTCACGGCAGGTGCCCTCAAGCAGATGGTGCTGCCTGGCCTTTTGGCGGTGGCCACGCCCATCGTGGTGGGACTGGCCCTGGGATCAGAAGCGGCCGGCGGTTTTCTAATGGTGGCTACCATTGCCGGTATCCTGATGGCCCTTTTCCTCAACAATGGCGGCGGCGCCTGGGACAACGCCAAGAAGTACGTAGAGACGGGCGAGCTGGGCGGCAAGGGCTCGGATGCCCACAAAGCAGCCGTGGTGGGTGATACAGTCGGCGATCCGTTCAAGGATACCGCCGGTCCCTCGCTACACGTCTTGATAAAACTCCTTAGCACGATCACCTTAGTTTTGGCCGGGCTTTTTGTGCTGCGCGGCTAAGCCGGCCAAAACACGGGTTGACTTTGACCCAAGACACTGGTAGTCTTGGTTGGAAGTTTTGGACGAGCCTTTAAGTCGATCCCGTGAGGTCGGCAAGGAGCGGCATTGGTAATCTAGGCGGCTTCCTGCCAACGGGAAGCCGCCTTTTTGTAATGGGGGACCGGCTGGCGGACCCTCCAGGCGAGCCATCCAGACCGAAAAGGAGGAGGACGGACATGGCACTACAGGAAAAAGCCCGCATTATGGACGAGGACGCCATCAGGCGGGCGCTGTCGCGCATTGCCCACGAGATCGCCGAGCGAAACCTGGACGTCGATAACCTCGTATTTATCGGCATCCGCAGGCGGGGGGTGCCCTTGGCGGAAAGACTGGCGGCGGAGATCCAGCGGATCGAGCAAAAAAAGCCGCCGGTCGGCGTACTGGACATTACCCTCTACCGCGACGACCTTACCACCAAACACGACACCCCCATGGTACATAAGACGGACGTCCCGTTCACCGTCGCAGGGAAAGACGTCATTCTGGTGGACGACGTTCTGTACACGGGCCGTACGGCCAGGGCCGCACTCGATGCCGTGATCGACCTTGGGCGGCCCCGTACGATCCAGCTGGCGGTGTTGGTCGACCGCGGGCACCGCGAGCTGCCCATCAGGGCGGATTACGTGGGCAAAAACGTGCCCACGTCGCAGCGGGAGGTGATCGAGGTGCGGCTTGCAGAGGTGGACGGCGTCAACGAGGTGTGGATCGTAGAAAAAACGGATTGAGTCTTTTCCGGGGGAAACCTTTAAACGGGTCCAGTGAGGCCGAAAGGGGAGGATAAAGTGAGCGAGCACACGCTGGCTCGCAAGGACATCCTGGGGCTGCGGGGCATGAGCCGTGAAGAAATAACGCTCATCCTGGACACGGCAGCCTCCATGCTTGAGATTGTTGACCGTGACATCAAAAAAGTGCCTACCTTGCGTGGCAAGTCTGTTTTGACCTTGTTCTACGAACCGAGCACCCGCACCCGCAGCTCTTTCGAGCTGGCAGCGAAGTACCTTTCCGCTGACACCCTGAGCATCAGCACCCAAACGAGCAGTGTCCAAAAAGGGGAGACCCTCTTGGACACGGCCCGCAACATCGAGGTCATGGGCGTCGACACCGTCGTTATACGTCATTCGGCTTCCGGCGCCTCCCACTTTCTCGCCCGCCACCTGAAAGCACATGTCATCAACGCCGGGGACGGCATGAACGAGCATCCCACCCAGGGGTTACTCGACATGTTCACGATCAGGACCCACCTTGGCCGGCTCGAGGGACTGCGCGTTCTGATCGTAGGCGATATTCTCCACAGCCGGGTCGCCCGCTCCAACATATGGGGGCTTCTCACCATGGGTGCCCGTGTAGCAGTGGCAGGGCCTGCCACCTTGCTGCCGCCCCGCGTTGCGGAGCTCGGGGTCGACGTTTACACCGACCTCGATTTGGCCCTCCGCCATGCCGACGTGGTGAATGTGCTCCGCTTGCAGCTGGAGCGTCAGAAAAAAGGCCTTTTCGCCAGCGCCCGCGAGTACAACGAGTTCTGGGGCCTTACGCCTGAGAGGCTTCGGGCCTCGCAGCCTGACCTTTTGGTGCTCCATCCCGGGCCCATGAACCGCGGCGTCGAGATTACCTCCGAGGTGGCAGACGGGCCGCAGGCTGTGATACTCGAACAGGTGAAAAACGGGGTGGCCGTGCGCATGGCGATCCTCTACCTGTTGATGGGGGGTGGCGAGTGATGAGCGAAAGGCTTCTGATCAGGGGCGGCACGGTCATCGATCCGGCACATGGGTACCATGGCCCTGGTGACGTCCTCGTCGACAACGGTGTAATAGCGGCCGTGGGCGTGAACCTGGACGCCGACGGGGCAAAGGTGATCGACGCGGGCGGGTTCATCGTGGCACCGGGGTTTGTCGACATGCATGTCCACCTTCGAGAGCCCGGGGAAGAATACAAAGAAGATATCGCCTCTGGCACGCGGGCGGCGGCGGCCGGTGGGTTCACAAGCGTCGTATGCATGGCCAATACCCGTCCCCCCATCGACACCGAAGGGCTTGTCCGGTTTGTCCTTGAGCGGGTGCGCCAAACGGGAGTGGTGAACGTATTCCCGGTAGCCGCCATCACGCGGGGACTGGAAGGTAAAGAGCTTACCGAGGCGGGGTCGCTGCGGGCCGCCGGGGCGGTGGCCTTGAGCGATGACGGTCACCCGGTGGCGGACGCAGAACTGATGCGGGCCGCGGTGCAATATGCCGCCATGTTCGGTCTGCCTGTGATCGACCACTGCCAGGATTCCAGTCTTTCGGCCGACGGCGTCATGCACCAAGGGTACTGGTCGACGGTGCTAGGGCTGCGGGGGCAGCCCGGCGAGGCCGAGGCGCTGCAGGTTGCCCGCGACGTGATGCTTGCCAGGATGACGGGCGCCCACATCCACATCGCGCACGTCTCGAGCCGCCATAGCGTTGAGTTGATCCGCCGGGCGAAGGAGGAAGGCCTCAACATCACGGCTGAGGTGACCCCGCACCACCTGGTGCTCACCGATGCCATCGTCAACGATATGGGGTACGATACGAACACCAAGACCAATCCGCCGGTGCGGGAAGAGGCCGACCGCCGGGCACTGCGCGAAGCCTTGCGGGACGGGGTGATCGATGCCGTGGCCACCGACCATGCTCCCCATCAGCAGGACGACAAACTGGTGGAGTATGAGTATGCTGCCCCTGGTATCGTGGGGCTTGAGACTGCCATCGGGCTTTTGAGCACGGAGCTTGTCGAGCCCGGATGGCTAGACTGGGGGCGGCTGGTGGCAGCCATGTCCTGGGCACCGGCGCGTCTCCTTGGGCTGCGGCGCGGCACCCTCGGGGTCGGCGAGATGGCGGACATCACCATTATCGATCCTGCGTACCGGTGGGTCGTTGATCCGCAGCGGTTCTACTCGAAAAGCCGTAACACGCCTTTTGCCGGCCGCAGTCTGGTCGGCCGGGCCCACATGACGATCGTGGCCGGTCACGTCGTTATGCAGGAAGGCAAGGTATTGGAGTAGGAACATAGTTTTCGGAGGTGAGCGGCTTGGCTAGTCTTGAGACCGGCGTCGTGGTTGCCCAGGAGACGATTATCCCGGGACATTTTGTGCTGACGCTGGCGGCCCCTGGGATCAGTCGGACGGGGCGGCCTGGGCAATTCGTCATGATCGATGTGGGGGCGATCAACAAGCTACCGCATCCGCTTGCGGATCCGTTCTGGCGCCGGGCATTTGGCCTTTACCGCGTGGATCCGGAGGCCGGCCGCGTGGACATCCTGTACCGCGCGGGCGGGAAGGGATCCCGACTGTTGGCCCTGGCCGCTCCTGGCGACAAGCTGTCGGTACTTGGCCCCTTGGGCAACGGATTCCCGCTCGAGGAGGCCGAGGCTCCGGTGGCGTTAGTGGGAGGCGGCACGGGGGTACCGCCGCTGGTTTTCGCGGGGCGGGTGTTTGCCAGCCGGGGCATCCCGGCCAAGGCTTACATCGGCGGCCGTTCTGCCAACCAGCTTTTCGGTCTGGACGATTTTGCCGCCTGCGGTGTGCCGGTCCAGGTTAGCACCGACGACGGTTCGGCCGGGGTCCGCGGGGTCGTCACTGATATTCTCAGGCCGGATTTGGAGGCTTTGGAGGTCCGAACGGTTTTTGCCTGCGGGCCTACCCCCATGCTGCGAGCGGTGCAGGGCCTCGTCAGCCAATTCAAGCTGCCCGCCTATCTCTCGGTGGAGGCCTATATGGCCTGTGGGCGCGGCCTTTGCCTGGGCTGTGCTGTGCGCTTGGCTGGCGACGGGGAGCCGCGCTACGCCAACGCCTGTACCGATGGACCTGTGTTCCGATCGGAAGAGGTGGTGCTGTGATGCCGGACGATGTGGATCTGTCGGTCGAAGTGGCCGGGTTGCGGCTCAAGAATCCGGTTTTGCCAGCCTCGGGCACGTTCGGGTACGGGCACGAGCCTGGCGCCCTGTTCGACGTCTCCCGGTTGGGGGCGGTGGTCGTCAAGGGGACCACACTTCGCCCCCGTGCCGGCAATCCGCCACCGCGTATTGTGGAAACCACGGCGGGTATGCTCAACTCCATCGGCCTGGAAAACCCGGGTGTTGACGCGGTGGTGGCCGAGCATCTGCCATTACTGGCGAGGTTGGGAGTGCCGGTGATCGTCAACGTCGCGGGCGACACGGTAGACGAATATGTGGAGGTGGTCAGGCGGCTGGACCGGGCTGCCGGGTTGATCCCGGCCGGCCTCGGGCTGGAACTCAATATTTCCTGCCCGAACGTGGAGGCAGGCGGGCTCGAGTTTGGACGTGACCCCGCGCTGGCCGCCCGCTTGTTGGGCATGGTCCGGGCGGTGACCGGGCTCCCGCTCATCGTGAAGCTTTCGCCGCACTCGCCGGACGTGGTGGCGATGGGGCGGGCAGTACAAGACGCGGGAGCGGATGCGATTTCGCTTGTCAACACGATGGTCGGTATGGCTATTGACATTTGGCGGCGGCGGCCGGTACTCGGCGGTATCACCGGGGGGCTTTCGGGGCCGGCCATCAAGCCGATGGCAGTGGCCATGGTCTATGAGTTGGCGCAGCACGTGGACGTGCCGTTGATTGGGATGGGTGGCATTGCCACCTGGCAGGACGCCGTGGAATTTATCCTGGCCGGGGCATCCGCCGTGGCCGTCGGTTCGGCCTTGTTTGCCAATCCGCTGGCGCCGCTCGAAATTATCGATGGTCTTGTCGACTACTGCGGTGCCCAGAAGGTGTCTTCGGTACGCGAGCTGATCGGGGCGGCGTTACCGCGGCGGGGATCATAGTGGCCATGGTGGCCAGTCCGCAGAACCATTCCGGGTTTCAGGCCGGCGGCACGCGGCGTCCGGAGCTCGTGGTGGCACTGGACACGCCCTCGCTCGCGAAAGCCGAGGAGTGGGTAAAAAGCCTCGCCGGGCTTGTACACTGGTTTAAGGTTGGGCTTGAACTTTATACGGCGGCCGGGCCGGCTGCCTTGCAGCTGCCGCCCAAGTACGGTGGGTATGTGTTTTGGGACGCCAAGCTGCATGATATACCGCATACCGTGGCCGAAGCCGCTCGTCAGGCGGTCCGGGCCGGTGTGAAAATGCTGACGGTGCACGCGGCCGGGGGTCCGGCCATGGTGGCGGCCGCGGTGGCGGCCTGCCGCGAGGAGGCGGCGGTGCAGGGGCGTACACCGCCGCTTGTGGTGGCGGTGACTGTACTTACCTCGCTTTCTACCGAGACCCTGGTACAGCTCGGGTTAGGGGCGGATCCGGCGAGGATCGGTGCCATGTGGGCCTTGCTGGCCGTGGATGCCGGAGCAGACGGCGTGGTGGCGGCCGTGCCCGACGTGGCCAAGATTCGAGCCCAAGTGGGACGGCGGGCGTTGATCGTGACACCGGGCATCCGGCCGGCGGGCGGGCCGGGCACTGGCGCGGCAACGGACGGACCGGACGACCAGGTGCGCGTAGCAACGCCGGCGGCGGCCCGGGCAGCGGGGTCCGACTTTGTGGTGGTGGGCCGGCCGATCACCCGGGCCAAGGATCCGGTCCAGGCGGCCTTGTCGATTTTGACCGAACTGGGGGAACCCGGATGACCGCACAGGACGTTGAGAGGCCAGCTGTTGCCAAATGGCTGGTCGAGACCGGGGCTTTACTCCACGGGCATTTCCATCTCACCTCGGGACGCCACAGTGACACGTTTATCCAATGCTCACAGCTTTTGCAGTATCCACCGTATGCCGCGTCCGTGGGGGAAGCACTCGCCGAGCGGTTTGCGGGCTTTGGGATCACCGCGGTAGTTGGACCGGCCATGGGTGGGATAATCCTGGCTCATGAGACCGCCAGGGCCCTCGGGGTACGGGCTTTGTATGCGGAAAAAGAAAACGGCGAGATGGTTTTCCGGCGCGGCTTTGTCCTGAATCCTGGCGAGATGTGCCTGGTGGTGGAGGACGCGGTCACGACCGGCGGGTCGGTGAAAAAAGTCATGGCGGCGATCGAGCGGGCCGGCGGCCGGGTAGCGGGTGTGGGCGCGATGGTGGACCGCAGCGAAGGCCAAGCGGATTTTGGTGTCGCGTTCCGCGCCCTGGTTACGGTCAAGGCCAGTGCCTGGGAACCTGCGGAGTGCCCGTTATGCCAAGCCGGGGTGCCGGTCACGTACCCCAAAGCGGCGGTGTCCTGAGCCCTACCTGGCGTCCTCCACGGCAAGCCGTGCGGCCAGGGCCGCATCCGGGCGTGCTACGAGCGTACGCTGATGATCGTAAAGGACCTGGCCCGGCGGGGTTTTGGGGGGCTTTCTGACGTACCTGCAAAGGGTATAGTCGACATTCACTGCCGAACCGTCGCGGGCCTTACTGAAAAATGCCGCCAGGCTAGCGGCCTCATTCACAGTCCGGCTCGGGACGCGCGACGGATCCTGTCCAGGCGGCACGCGTATCACCACATGTGCCCCGGCGTAGCCCTGCACGTGTAGCCAGATGTCGTCCGGGCGGGACAGGCGAAGGCTCAGGGCCTCGTTACCGCGGTTGTTTCGGCCTACCCAGACTTCGAATCCGTCCGTGGAACGGAATCTCCGGTAGGCGCCCGTGCTGGCAAGAACGACCCGATTCTTCCCGTCTTTGGGCACTTTGGTTTGACCGGGGCCGATCAAACCAGCCTCGACCGCCTCGTCGCGTAAAGTCGAGATCTGTGCCTGGTCCACGGGGTGTGCCAGGGCTTCCAGGATATGTACCGCTACTCCCTCCAGGGACTGGAGGCGGGCAATTTCAGCCTCCAGTCTTGGCAATGCTCTTTGGGCCTTGTGGGCCCGCCGGAAGTAATCCTGGGCGGCCTCAGCCGGTGAACGTCCGGGCGGCAAAGAAAGCTCCTGTTCTGGCAGCCGCTCGTCAAAATAGTCCACCACTCGCACCGTGGGGCTGTGCCCGGGCGGCAGCCGGTGCAGGTTGGCGGTGAGGAGTTCGGCGGTATGCATCAAGGCAAGGTCGGTTTGGGCTTCCGCCCGGTCGCGAACGAGGGCCTCGCGTCTCTGCGCGTATTTGCGGGCCGCCGCCATCACTTCCTGGCGGAGGGCGGATGCCGCCGCTGCGACGGTGTCGCGGTGGATAAGCACCGGGTAAATGTCCTGGGCCATGGCTTGTACAGTCTTATACTGGCGGAGCTCGCTGCCGGCGTGTTGTACGGCGATTTCCCCGATGGGGACGACTGCCCAGGCGACCGGCAGGCCGCCGGCAAATACCGCTTGGGGTACCCATGCCGCGTTGCCCATATCTCGGCCGAGGCGCACGGCCTCCCGCACCAGGGCGGCGAGCTGGGCTTCCGACAGGGTGTCCGGGCGCGCAGCAGGGTCCTGGATTCCAGACCGGTACAACAGGGCTGCGGCCACGGTCGGGCCTGGTCCCTGCCAGGCGGCCAGCACAGCGTGCAGGATGCTTTTGGCCCCTGTGATGCTGGCAGCCAAAGCCTTGTAGGCCTCGTCATATGAGATGGCAGCCAGGGGTACCCCGCCGGCGGGCGGCGGCTCGTACGCCTGGCCGGGCATTACCAGGCGTGCTTGGTCGGGGCCGGAGCGCCGGTGGGCATCGATCACGTGCCCGTCTTCCGTAAGCAAGATCGCGTTTGTGTTTCTGCCCATGATCTCAATGCTCAAGAGGCGGGTTTTGGAGGCGCCAAGTTCGTCCGTGCTCTCGACGCGGAAATCCACGATCCGATCCCAGTCCCGTTGCACCACCGATACGAGATTTGCCCCTTCGAGCGTCCGCCGCAGGCAGGCGAAAAAGGGCCAGCCTTCGCCGGGCGGCGACGCGGGAGCGGCGGGGCCGGTGGCAGCAGGTGGCAAAAGATGTAGGCGGCCCCAACGCGGGTGTAGCGAAATCAAAAGGCGCCATCGCCCCTGGTGGTACAGGTCGACGGTACACTCGTGCCAGCCACTTTGTCGCACTCGGTCTATGCGGGCTGGGAGTATGGCTGCCATTTCCTCGGTGGCGGCGCGCAGACACAGGGCATCGAATTGCATCGTTAAAATCCTTTCGTTACCAACCAGGAATGCGTTACAAAACGGCGTTGCAGCTGGTCAAACCTGAGTATAGTCTAGAACACGGCGCGCCGGCATGCGTTTGCACCTGTCGTGGGTCAGCGGCTTTCGGCGCCGGGAGGTCGGAAGATGCGCCCGCGGTTGATATTGTTGGCTCTCGTAACCTTGGCACTGACAATCGCAGCGGCCGGCTGCGTCGCACCTGGTCCCGCCGTGCCCACAGACACGTTGGTAGTGGGGCTCGACGGGAACCGGTGGGATTCCTTGGATCCGTTTCTGGCTAAGGACCACGCTACCCGCGATATGCTGGCCAACATCTTCGAGCCGCTCCTTCGCCCAGACCCGTCGGGGCAGCTTGCTCCTGTTTTGGCAGAAAAATGGCAGCAGGTCGACCCCGTGACCTGGGAATTCACCTTGCGGAGCGGCGTAGTATTCCAGGACCGTACTCCTTTAACCCCCGACGACGTCGTGTTTTCCATCCAACGTGCGAAAGAGACTGGCAGCCAGGGTGTGTTCGGCAGCACCCTGGACCCCGTGGTCAGCGTGACGGCGACCGGGCCGGTCATTCGGATCGTGACAGATAAGCCTGATCCGTTACTGCCAGCGGCTTTGGCCCAGGTGCCGGTGGTTTCCGAAAAGCATTACCAAAGCGGTGCGGCACCATCACCGATCGGCACCGGCCCGTTCCAGCTCTCCAGCTATACGGCCACTACGGCAGAATTGCAACGCTGGAACGGTTACTGGAACGACACTGGCCTGGCACCGTCGGACGTGCGGCGGGTGATTTTCAAGCTTATCCCGGATGCTGCTGCCCGCGAGGCGGGACTTCAGCAGGGAACGCTTCAGATCATCCAAGGGGTACCGCCCCAAGACGCCGCCGGCCTTAAAAACCGGGGGCTACAACTTCTGACGGTGCCCGGGACGATGATGTACATGATGGAGCTCAACACCATGAAGGCGCCGCTTGACCGCCCGGAGGCACGGCGTGCACTCAACTACGCCATTGACTATGACGAGGTCATCCAAAAATTGTACGGTGGTCTCGGCGTGCGGTTGGCTGGTCCCCTGGTGCCAGGCTCTCTTGGCGAGACCGCCCAGCGCGCACCCTACCCGCATGACCCGAACCTGGCACGGTCGCTGTGGGCGCAGGCTGGTGGGACCGGGACGGTGCTTGTGATCGACACCCTGCCGGAACGGGAGGAGGAGGCCAAGTTGATCGTGGACATGCTGGCGGCCGCCGGCATCGAAGCCCGCGTACAGGTATGGTCCTCCCCGAGCGACCTCCGACAGGCGATTGCGGCGGGGGACCGCATGGCCTACCTCACGCAGTGGGGCGAGGCTTCTCTCGATCCATACGAAGTGCTGGTTCCAAAGATCCGCACGGGCGGACTGTACAACTTCTCTTTTTTCGCCAACCGCGAGGTGGATGACCTGATCGACGAAGCGACGGTGTCCACTGACCAGAGCCACCGGGCGACGCTGTACGCTCAAGCCGAGGGCCAGATCATCCAAGACACTCCGTGGGTGTTCGGGTACGTTTTGACCGCCTGCGAGGCAGCTGCCCCGGATGTCAAGGGCTACCAGGCCAGGCGCGACGGGCTTGTGATTTTGGCGGGGGTAAGCCGCCAGGCACCGCACTAGTACGGCGAGATAAGCTTCGTAACGGTGACTGGCGTCCAGCCTTGCTTTTCGATGTAATTGAGCATCGAGGGCAACGCCTGGACGGTGGCCGGAGTGGGGTGCATGAGTACGATGGCGCCGGCGGTTACACGTTTCTGGAAGCGTGCCAGTATGACGTCGGGCGGTTCGCCGCGCCAATCAATTGTGTCGCATGACCACAACGATGTGCGATACCCCAGGCGTGCGGCCGTGAACAGGATCTGCCGTGTCAGTTCCCCGTACGGCGGTGCAAATAAGGACGGTTCTTTGCCGGTGATGCTTTTCAGAATCGTACCGGTACGCGAGATTTCGGCAGCGATTTCCGCGTTACTCATCACGGCCATGTGGGGGTGCGAATAACCATGGCTGCCGATCTCGTGCCCGTCGGCGGCCATCTGCTCTACGAGGCGCGGGAACTTTTCCGCCCAGTCGCCCTGCACGAAAAACGTCACGTGCACCTTGTGCTCCTTGAGGATTCTCAGCAGGGCGGGGAGATAGTCCTGTCCCCAGGCCACGTTGATGGTAAGGGCAACTTCGCTCTTTTCGGGCCGGCCGCGGTAAACGGGAGCCAGTGGGAATGCCGCGTTGTCGACTGCCGGCGGCACCGCGGTAAGTACGTAATCGACGTTGGTCCCGGGCGGCGCGGCGAGCACCCGGCGGCAAGTTTCCTCGACGTCAACGGACTGGCCGGCCAGGGCAGGCCACAAGCCGCCCGTGGCCGGGTCCACCGTGGCATCGAGCGGTGCCCGGTACAGGCGGGCCGCCCCTTCTTGCACCACACTGGTGAGCTCCGCGCGGGAAAGGCCGCCCACCGGCCGTCCGGCGAGGCGTACACCCGCAGCCACCGTGGTGGGTGGCCGGGCCGGCCCGGCGGTATCAGAGCGGCAGCCGGCGACGGCCATGGCGGTCATCATTACCACCATGAAACAGACGGTAAAACGGGTAGAATACCAGCCTGGCAGGAAAATTGTTTTCAGGGCGGCTCCTCCTCCATGCGCGGTTGCCGTAGAATAGTTACGCGAAACGGGGTGGTGGCATGCGGTTTGCCAAAATACACGGAGCCGGCAACGATTACGTTTACGTGGACGCCTGGTCGGAATCCCTGGATGGTGTGGACCTGTCCGCACTGGCCCAAATGGTCTCCGATCGCCATTTTGGCGTCGGCTCCGATGGACTGATTGCTATCCTGCCATCGCAGGTGGCAGATTTCCGCATGCGCATGTTCAATGCCGACGGCAGCGAAGGACGCATGTGCGGGAACGGTATGCGCGGGCTAGCCAAATACGTTTACGATCACGGTCTCACCGAGAAAACCGAGTTTACCGTCGAGACCTTGGCAGGGCTTATACACAACTCCCTGATCTTTCGCGATGGACGGGTGTGGGGGGCGCGGATAGAGCTTGGCCAGCCGGTGTTCGACCCGGCTGCGATCCCGGCCCGGCTGGAGCGTTTCAAGAACCTTGCCCCGGTGGGAGATATCCAGGCCCGGGGTGATCTCGAGGCCGCGGGCCAGAGTTTCCGGGTGGACGCGCTGGTCATGGGGACTCCCCATGCCGTGATTTTTGTGCCGTCGGTCGGGGGGCTCGACCTTGGCCTTTTCGGTCCCGTGCTGGAAAACCATCCGGCATTTCCTGATCGTGCCAATATCGACTTCGTCGAGGTGCTGTCGCCGCAGCGGCTCCGCATGCGCACCTGGGAGCGCGGCTCCGGCATCACCCTGGCGTGCGGGACCGGTGCCTGTGCTTCGGCGGTGGCTGCCGCCACCGAGGGTTTGGCCGGCCGTCACGTGGAAGTGGTGGCAGATGGGGGAACGCTTGAGGTCGACTGGCTGCCCGACGGGCGGGTGTTTCTCACCGGGCCGTCCGTAGAGGTTTTTACGGGCGACTTCCAGCCGCGGTAAGGGGGATGGACGTGCGCACTGCCAAACGATTGCACGCTTTGCCGCCATACCTGTTCGCTGCCCTTGATCGCAAGGTGGCGGAGGTGCGGGCGGCCGGGGTGGACGTCATCAATCTTGGGATCGGCGATCCCACCGAGCCTACCCCGGACAAGGTGGTGAAAAGCCTCCAAGCACACGCGGCCAACCCTTCGTATCACCGTTACCCGAGCTACATCGGTGCCTTGCAGTTTCGCACCGCCGTGGCGTCGTACTACTACCGCCGTTTTGGGGTGGCAGTGGATCCGGAGAGCGAGGTCATGGCCTTGATCGGATCCAAAGAGGGCATCGGGCACATCATTTGGGCCTTCGCCGAGCCTGGGGACGTAGTGCTGGTGCCCGATCCAGCGTACCCGGTGTACCGTGCCCACACGGTCCTGGCTGGCGCGGAACCGTACCCGGTGCGGCTTGTGCCCGAGCGAGGTTTTCTTCCTGATCTGAACAACATTCCCCCGGCGGTGGCCCGGCGGGCCAAGATCCTCTTCTTGAACTATCCCAACAACCCAACCGGCGCGGTGGCCGAAAAGTCATTTTTCCGGGAGGCGGTGGAATTCTGCCGCCAGTACGATATCCTACTTTGCCATGATGCCGCCTACGCCGAGATCACCTATGACGGCTTTGTGGCCCCGAGCGCGCTGGAGGTAGAAGGCGCGATCGATGTGGCCGTGGAGTTCAACTCCCTTTCCAAACCTTACAACATGACCGGTTGGCGGCTCGGCATGGCGGTGGGCAACCGGCATGCCCTGAACGCCCTCGGTCAAATCAAGACCAACACGGATTCCGGCCAGTTCACGGCCATCCAGATGGCCGGCGTAGACGCCCTGGGGCCGGAGCACGACGGGTTCGTGGCCGAAAGACGCCGGCTCTACCAGGATCGGCGCGACCGCGTAGTGGCGGCACTGCGAAAGGCCGGGTGGGAAGTGACACCGCCGAAGGGAGCCTTTTATGTTTGGCTCCGTGTCCCCGGGCCATGGACTGCCGAGGAATTTGCCTTGCGGCTTCTCGAACGTGCGGGAGTGGCGGTATCGCCAGGGAGCGGGTTCGGGGAGGCGGGAGAAGGCTACGTACGCCTTTCGCTCACGGTGCCGGACGCCCGCCTTGACGAGGCTTGCCGGCGTATCGTGGAGGCAGGTCAGCAGTTATGAAAAGTATGACGGGATGGGGGCGCGGCGTAGCCACGGGCGATGGTTGGGAGCTCACGGTGGAGGTGCGCAGTGTGAATAGCCGGTTTCGTGAGATCGTTGTGCACCTTCCGTATCCCGATGTCGAACGAGAAGAATCCATCAAAAACAAAGTCTCAAAATACATCACCCGCGGCCATGTAGACGTATTTGTGACGATAACACCGCTTTCCACCCATGCTCTCTCGATCAAAATTGACAAGACGCTGGCAGCCGCTTACTATCGTGAAATAGCAGCGTTGCGAGATGAGCTCGGTCTGCCGTTGGGCGTCACGGCAACCGCTCTTTTGACCTTGCCGGGAGTGCTCCCGGTGCCGGATATGACGGCAGGCGTACACGAACGACGGTTGGCGGAGCTGCCGCCGGTCCTTTGGGACGAAGCCCTCGATGCTGCGATGACGGGACTTCTGGCCATGCGGGATCGCGAGGGCGCTGCCACGTATAATGACCTGCTACTGAGGCTCGACGCCTGCACAGAACTGACCGAACAGATCGCGGCGCGTGCCCCGGAATTACTGGCCGAATTCAGTCGGCGCTTGCACAAGCGGGTTATGATGTTGCTCAGGGACACGAGCGGCGAGCTGCAGGCGGATATCGAACCGTTCCGGCTGGAGCAGGAGATGGTAATCCTCGCGGACCGCACTGACATATCGGAGGAGCTGGCCAGGATTCGCAGTCACCTCGCTCAGCTGCGGCAGACCATGGACGAGCCGGGAGCGGTAGGCCGCAAGCTGGATTTTCTTCTCCAGGAGGTGTTCCGCGAGTTCAATACTATTGCTTCCAAAACTCCGGACGCCTCCGTGGCCCAGCTGGTCGTGCAGGCAAAGGCGGAACTTGAGAAATTCCGGGAACAGGTGCAAAACGTGGAATAGACCCAAAGCCCTTGGAGGGACAACAAGTGGAAGGCATCAAGCTTATCAACATCGGGTTTGGCAATATAGTCTCTGCACAGCGTATTGTAGCGATCGTCAGCCCGGAGTCAGCCCCCATAAAACGCATTGTGCAGGATGCCCGCGACCGGGGCGTGTTGATTGATGCCACTTACGGCCGCCGGACCCGGGCTGTCATTGTCACCGATTCCCTGCACGTGATTTTGTCCGCTGTGCAGCCGGAGACGGTGGCTCACCGGCTCGGGAGCAAGGAGTTCACCACGGATCTGGCGGTGGAAGAGTGATCGAGCCGAAAGGTTTGTTAGTTGTGATTTCCGGACCGTCCGGCGGCGGGAAGACCACGCTTTGGCGCCTCATGGTGGAGCGTTACCCGGACGTTGTGTTTTCCGTGTCGGCGACCACCAGGCAGCCGCGGGCTGGCGAGGTCGACGGGCGGGACTACTTCTTCTACACGAAAAGCCGGTTCCAGGAGGAAGTGGCCAACAACACGTTCCTCGAGTGGGCCTGCGTGTACGGAAATTATTACGGCACCATTGCTTCGTACGTAGACAACCTGCTGGCCGCGGGTAAGAACGTTCTTCTCGACATTGACACGCAGGGAGCCCGCCAGATCAAGGCCAAGCGGCCGGAGGGGATCTTCGTTTATATCGTGCCACCTTCGTACGAGGAGTTGGTGGCGCGCATCACGAGGCGAGGCAGCGAGGACCTGGAAGCCGTGGCACGGCGTCTGCAGGCAGTGCCTGACGAGCTGAAAGAATTGGGCAACTATGACTATCTGATCGTGAACGACGACCCGGAGAAAGCACAGCAGCAATTGCGGTGCATCATGTTGGCGGAGGCATTGCGTGTGAAACGTCAGGATACCTCGTGGTTGGAGAATTTTGCCCGGGAGGCGAAAAAGGCATGATTCATCCTTCCGTTGACCAGATCAAGAACGTGGCGGACAGCAAGTATTCGCTGGTGGTGGCGGCGGCCAAACGGGCCCGGCAGATCGTCGAACGCAAGGAAGCCATCATCAGCAACGAAAAGCCGGTCAGCGTCGCCCTGCGGGAGCTGCTCGAAGGCACGGTGACCTACCGCCACACGAGTTCAGGCATCAAGTAGGGAGACCAGTGGCATGCCTGCGGGTGGACAGGATCTTGGCGGCCGGACCGTCGTAGTGGGCGTAACCGGGGGGATAGCGGCCTACAAGGTACTCGACGTCGTCGCCGAGCTCCGGCGGGCCAACGCCAACGTGCGCGTGGTCATGACGAAGGCGGCCACCCGGTTTGTCGAGCCGCTGTCGTTTGAAGCCTTGTCGGCGGCGCCGGTTTACACTGACCTTTTTGCCGGCGGTGAGGCGGGGCCGGTCGCACACGTGGCCTTGGCGGACAAGGCCGACGTGGTCTTGATTGCGCCTGCTACCGCGGACTTCATTGCCAGGGCGGCAATGGGTATGGCGGACGACTTTCTGACCACGTTTTTGCTGGCAGTACGTTGCCCGGTAATCGTGGCGCCAGCCATGAACAGTCGGATGTACGAGCATCCCTTTGTACAGGCGAATCTTCAACGCCTCTCGGCCCTTGGATGGCAAGTGATTCCCCCCGATCACGGCTGGTTGGCCGAAGGGAAATACGGGCCGGGCCGGTTGCCAGCACCCGAGCGTCTGGTGACCGCCGTGCGTGCCGCCCTCGCCGGGCGGGCCACGCTTTCCGGACGCACCATTCTTGTGACAGCCGGTCCCACCCGGGAGTACATCGACCCGGTGAGATTTATCTCGAATCCCTCTTCTGGCAAAATGGGCTACGCCATCGCCAAGGCGGCCCGCGACCGGGGCGCAAACGTCGTGCTGGTATCGGGCCCGACGGTTCTCGAGCCGCCCCCGGGGGTTACGGTCGTCCCCGTGGTGAGTACGCAACAGATGTTCGAGGCGGTGCGCACCCACCTCGACGGCGTGGACGCGGTCTTTGCCGCCGCCGCACCGTCCGATTTCCGTCCGCGCCAGCGCCACGCACAAAAGGTCAAAAAGGAATCGGCGGAGCTTGACATCGAACTGGAACGCACGCCTGATATCCTCGCAGCACTGGGGGAATCGAAAGGGAACATGGTACTGGTGGGATTTGCCGCCGAGACCGAAAATGTGCTCGAAAATGCCCGTGACAAGCTGGTGCACAAACACCTTGACCTGATGGTGGCAAACCAGGTGGGCATGCCCGGGGCAGGTTTCGAATCTGACACCAACATAGTTACCGTGATCGACAAAAGCGGCAAGGTCGAAACCTGGCCGCGCCTTTCCAAAGCCGAGGTGGCCGAAAGGCTGCTGGACCGTTTGGAGGAGATGTGGGGGGTTGGGACAGTACGCACAAGTAGTAGTTGACGTCCCTACCGCCGGTCAAGATCAGGTGTTCGACTACCAGCTGCCAGAAGGGCTTGGAAGACCAGCCCGTGTGGGAGACCGGGTACTGGTCCCGTTCGGTTCCCGGCACGTACAGGGATTCATCATCGGCTTTTCAGCCGCGCCAGCCGTGGAAAGCCTCAAAGACGTCGAGGCTCTCCTCGATCCGGTTCCCCTTCTCACCGAAGCACATGTGCGGCTCGCACAATTTGTACACGCGTACTACCTTGCCCCGCTTTCAGACGTGTTATGGGCCATGGTCCCGGCTGGCTTGCGGGGGGCACCCCGGCATGTGCTGTCGCTCTCGCGGCCTGACCCGGAGGTCCCAGCAGATCTTTTACGCAGGGCACATGTGGCCGAGGTGTTGGAGTATCTGTCTCGCCACGGTGCGGTGGAACGCGAAGATCTCGAAGCAGAGCTCGGCCCATGCAGTGATGCCCTGCGTGTGCTCCGGAAGGCCGGCGTCGTCAGGTTGGACGCCGTGTATCACCCGCGCGTGGGACCGGTGAGCGAACGGATTCTCGTGCCTCGTTTGGACCGCGCCGGGTTGGAAGCCGCCGCCGAAGAGCTTTTGCCGAAGGCCCCGCGGCAGGCCGCGGCTTTGCAGGCTTTTTGCCTGTATTGGGGTGAACCGATGGGGGTGGCAGAACTGGCTCGCCGCGCCGGCGTCAGCGTGGCGACGGTCCGCGCCTTGTGCGAACGGGGCTTTTTGCAGCTCCAAAGCCGCCGGCGCTACCGGGCGAACGATGACCTGCCGGTGGCGCCCTCCCAGGAGCCGGTGCTCACCGCGGAGCAAGCGGCGGCTGTGGAAGCCCTCACGGCGGCCAGCAACGATGGCGGGCGTGGCGAGTTTTTGCTCTATGGGGTGACGGGCAGTGGCAAGACCGAAGTTTACCTGCAGGCAATCCGCAGCGTGGTACGGTCCGGCCGCCAGGCCATAGTGCTCGTGCCGGAGATCTCGCTCACCCCCCAGCTGGCACAGATTTTCCGTTCCCGTTTCGGCGACCGGGTGGGGGTATGGCACAGCGCCATGGGGGCCGGCCAGCGGTACGATTTGTGGCAGCGCACCCGCATGGGCGGCATCGACGTGATCATCGGTGCACGGTCCGCTGTATTTGCACCGGTGCCCAATCTCGGACTGATCGTAATCGACGAGGAGCACGAGAACACGTACAAGCAGACCGACCAAGACCCGCGGTACCACACGCGGACGGTGGCTTTGGCACGGGCCAGGCAGGCGGGGGCCAGCGTGATCCTGGGCAGTGCCACGCCAAGCTTTGACAGCTATTATGCCGCCTCGCGCGGTGAGTTCACCCTCTTGCGGTTGTCCAAAAGGGTAGAAGGCCGGCCGCTGCCGCCGGCGGTCATAGTAGACATGAGGCAGGAACTCGAGCGCGGCAACCGCAGCATGTTCAGCGTTCAACTGCAGGAACGCCTGCAGTCCAGCCTGGAAAAGGGAGAGCAGGCTTTGTTGTTCCTGAACCGCCGCGGGTATGCGGGGTTTCTCTTGTGCCGTTCATGCGGGCACGTGGTGCGCTGTCCGCATTGTGACGTTTCCCTTTCTCTGCATGCCGGCGGGCGGATACTCCAGTGCCACTACTGCGGGTACACGCGGCCGGTGCCTGATACATGTCCCGTGTGCCATAGCCCACACATCCGGCAGTTCGGTACCGGGACAGAGCGGGTGGAAGCCGAGGTCCGCCGCTTGTTCCCCAAGGCGCGGGTTGTGCGCATGGACCGCGACACCACCGCGAGGCGCGGTGCCCACGCCCGCATTCTGCTGGCGATGCAAAACCGCACTGCGGACGTGCTCGTTGGCACTCAGATGATTGCCAAGGGATTTGACCTCCCGGGTGTCACCACGGTGGGCGTGGTCGCCGCCGACATTACCCTTTTTCATCCGGATTTTCGGGCGGCGGAGCGGACTTTTCAGCTCTTGACCCAGGTGGCCGGCCGGGCCGGCAGAGGGTCGTTGTCTGGGCAGGTGATCATCCAAACCTACAATCCCGACCATCCAGCCATCAAGGCTGCTAGCCGCTACGATTATGAGGGTTTTTATGCCAAGGAAATGCAGACGCGGCGTCTGTTAGGATACCCACCTTTCGGGGTGCTGGTGGTGATGACGGCGACCGCCGAAAAAGAGCCGGTCGCTCGGGAGGTCAGCGAAGTGTATGCGGCTTCGGCCTCAGAATCGCTGGCGGGCAGGGGTGAAGTGTTGGGGCCGGCGGTTCCGGTACCGGGACGGCTACGCGGCCGGTACCGCTGGCAGGTGATCCTGAAAGGACCTGACCGGGAATACCTATTGGAAGCAGCTAGCAGTGGCCGTCTTGCGGCCGGACGGGTAGCACGCCGGCATGGTGCGACCGTCGCCATTGACGTGGATCCGCAGACCACAGGCTTCTAGTAGCCAAGTGCTATACTTTAATGACGATGCCCGCAAAAGGGCTTGATGCCACTAGTCGTCAAGGAGAATCAACGATGTCTGAGCAGGCGGAACCGACCGTATCTGCCGACAATCAAGAACAGTCCGCGCCGGCAAAAGGCCAGGTGCGCATTTCCGCACCGGCGGCACCCGAAGATGCAGAAACGGCGCGGCTGCGGGGCCTTATCCGCACGACGCCGGACCCGGTGCTACGCCAGAAGGCGAAACCGGTGCGTCACATTAACGCAGCTGTGCGGGAGATGCTGGACCTGATGGGCAAAGTGATGTACGCCGGCAACGGCGTTGGTTTGGCGGCTCCTCAGGTTGGTTTTAGCAAACGGGCGATAGTATATGACGTGGGCGAAGGCCTGCATGAGCTTGTCAATCCGGAGATCACGCGGGTGTCGCCGGAGCGTGTCACCGACCTCGAAGGGTGCCTTTCGGTGCCGGGGCTATGGGGTGATGTGGAACGATACGAGACAGTGCAGGTGACCGGTTTCGACCGCAACGGGCACCGGGTCTGGGTGGAGGCGTCCGGACTCGAAGCCCGGGCAATCCAGCACGAAATCGACCATCTCGACGGCGTGCTTTTCACTGACAAGGCCACAAACGTACGCGAAATCAAGCCTGACAGTGAGCCGGAAAGCGGGGCCGATAGCGAATCGGCACCGCCGGAGGCTTCCGGGTCGTGAAAATACTGTTTTTCGGCACGCCTGACTTTGCGGTGACCGTGCTCGAGGCGGTGGTGGCCGCCGGTCACGAAGTGGTGGGCGTGGTCACCCAGCCAGACCGGGTGCGTGGCCGCGGCGGCAGGGTTTTGCCAAGCCCGGTGAAGGGCAGGGCACAAAAACTAGGCCTGCCTGTGTACGAACCGGGGAAAAGAGCCCTCGGCGAGCTGATTCCGGTGGCCGCCAAGGCGGATGTCGGCGTGGTGGTGGCCTATGGCCGCATCCTTCCAGCCAGTTTGTTGCAGGCGCCGCCGTTCGGCTTTATCAACGTGCATGCCTCGCTCTTGCCCCGTTATCGCGGGGCCGCTCCCATACAGCGGGCGATAATGGCGGGCGAGTCGCTCACGGGCGTCACGATCATGCAAATGAGCCCGGAGATGGATGCCGGGGATATCCTCTGGCAAACGTCGGTGCCGATTCTGCCGGAGGACGATGCCTCCAGCCTGGGCGCAAAGCTTGCGAAAACGGGGGCGGCTGGGCTTTTGGAGGTACTGGAAGGGCTTTCGCGCGGGCGAGTGGTGGGTGTGCCACAGGATCGGGCCGCGGCGACGTTCGCTCCCAAGCTTTCACCGGCGGAAGAAGCGATCGATTGGGCGCGGGAGGCACGGGTGGTTTGGAACCACATCCGGGCCCTGGCACCCGAGCCGGGCGGGTACACCTTCTGGCAGGGAAAACGGCTGAAAATTCTGGCCGCGCGTCTGGCCTCGGAAGGGGGGCCGGCGGGCCCGCCCGGCACGGTCGTGGCGGTGGCAAAGCCGGAAGGCATTGTGGTGGCGTGTGCAACTGGTAGCGTGATGCTGACACGTGTTCAGTTGGAGGGTCGCAAGGCGATGAGTGCGATTGATTTTGCCAACGGTTACCGGTTGTCAGCCGGCGACCGGTTTGATATCGCTGTGAGCGGAGAAGGAGGGGCCAAAGCATGATCTGGCCATTTTTCGATCCCTACTGGCTTTTGCTGGTATTGCCGGCGATGCTGTTTGCCCTGTGGGCACAAAGCCGGGTGCAGAATGCGTTCCGTCGGTACGCCCGCGTGGGAGTATCTTCGCGTCTGACCGGCGCCGAGGCAGCGCGGGCCCTTTTGCAACAGGCTGGCCTGGGAGACGTGACAGTGGACCGGTTGCCGACCCATTCTCTCGGCGACCACTACGACCCCCGCGGGAGAATACTGCGTTTGTCTGCCGACGTCTACGACGGGGCGTCGCTCGCCGCGGTCGGTGTGGCTGCCCACGAAGTGGGCCATGCGGTGCAGCACGCCCAGGGATATTCGCCGCTTTATCTTCGCAACGCCGTGGTGCCGGTCGCCAATCTGGGCTCGCAGCTGGCGTGGCCCCTATTCCTTCTGGGGTTTTTCTTCAACAGCGGATTCATGATGGATGCGGGCATCCTGCTGTTCAGCCTGGCGGTGGCGTTTGCCCTCATAACGCTGCCGGTGGAGCTCAACGCCAGCGGACGGGCAACGGAAATGCTTCTGTCGACCGGAATCGTGAACGACTACGAGGTCAAACCCGTGCGGGATGTTCTCGGTGCCGCGGCCCTGACTTACGTGGCAGCGGCGACGGTGGCCATAGCGGAGCTTCTGAGGCTTTTGATGCTCCGCTCGCGGCGTGACTGAGCTACCGGCCGCACGCCGGCGCCCGGCCAGTGCCAGGGCCGTGGCCCTGGAGTGTCTTTTGGCAGTGGAGGGCCAGGGGAGCTACCTGAACCAGGCCTTGTCCCACACCTTGCGTCAGTATCAACTGGACCGGCGCGACCGCGACCTCGCTACGGAACTTTGTTACGGCGTCGAAAGAAGACGGCTCACGCTCGACTGGGCCGTCGATCTGTTTTTGGTGCGGGACCGGCGCCTGTCCCTGCCAGTGAGAATACTTTTACGCCTGGGGGCGTACCAGCTTCTTTTCCTCGACCGGGTACCGCCATACGCGGCGGTCGATGAGACGGTGGCCTTGACCCGCCGCAAAGCCGGGGAAGGAGCAGCCAAGCTGGTCAATGCCATCCTGCGCCGGCTCACAGCCGCCGGCACCAGTCTCCCGTGGCCAGACGAGGCCCGGGATACCGTGGGTGCGTTGTCGGTGCGGCACTCCCATCCGGCCTGGCTCGTCGAGCGGTGGCTTCGCCGTTATGGCTACGATGAAACCGTCGCCCTCATGACCGCGAATAACGGCGAGGCTCCGCTTGGTTTACGTGTCAACCGCCTCCGCAGTACCGTGCCGGCGGTGGAACAGCTGATGACCACTGCCGGTGTGACGGCCAAGCCTTCGGAGCTTTGCGATGATTTTCTTCGCGTTTATGGTGGCTCCGATCCTGGTCAGCTGCCTGGCTTTCGCGACGGCCTGTTCACGCCCCAGGATGAGGCGTCCGGTCTGGTGGCCAAGGCCGTGGCACCAGTACCGGGCTGGCACGTCGTTGACGCCTGTGCCGGGGCGGGCACCAAAGCCTGCCACCTCGCCGAGCTCATGGGGGGTGAAGGGCAGGTGACAGCCTGCGATTTGTATGATCACAAGCTGCGGCTGGCGGCCCAGGCGGCACAGCGTCTCGGTATCGATAGCATACGCACGCTGGTTTGCGATGCCCGGCGCCTGCCGGAATTTGCGGGTGAGGTGGACGCGGTGCTCGTCGACGCCCCCTGCACGGGGCTGGGGACGATCCGGCGCCGTCCGGATTTGCGGTGGCGCCGCCAGCCAGAGGACATTTACGAAATGTCACGCCTCCAAAAGGAAATCTTGGCGGGGGCCGCATTGGCGGTGCGGACGGGGGGAGTGCTCGTTTATAGCACTTGTACGACCGAGCCCGAGGAAAACGAACAGGTGGTGCGCGCGTTTTTGCACGAATCGCCATCCTTCCGTTTGGAGGATCTTCGCCCGTACTGGCCGGAACGCGCAGCCCTCGCGCAAGTCGTCCCGGGCGTGGCTCATTTTTGGCCTCACAAACACGGCACAGACGGCTTTTTCATCGTGAGGATGCGGCGGGTGTGACAGCTTTGGAAGACAGGGCAATTCCCACCTACATCACAGAGCTTGACGCGGCCGGCCTGAGGGATTTTGTGCGTTCTCTCGGATGGCCAGCGTACCGGGCCAAGCAGATCGCACGCTGGGTATACAGGCGCGGCATTTTCGATTTCCGCGCCATGACCGACCTTCCTTCGGAAGCCAGGGAGGTCCTGGCCGAGCGGGCACGTGCCCATTCTGGCGCGGTTGTTACCCGTCTTCACGCTCCCGACGGTACGAGCAAATTCGCCATCGCATTTCCGGACGGACAAGTGATTGAAACCGTACTTTTGGCCTATCGTTTTGGGTACAGTGTCTGCGTGTCTACACAGGCCGGCTGCCGCATGGGCTGCCGCTTTTGTGCCTCCACTATCGGGGGCCGCGCGCGTGACCTGACGGCCGGCGAGATGATGTCCCAGGTGCTTATCGCCCACGCCGAGGCATTGGAGAGACCGGCGAGCGGGGGCGCCGGCCTCGACCCAGACGACCCCGATTCGCTTGCAGGCGGGGCAACGGACGGCGGCTCCGCCGACCTTCTGGGCATACGGCGGGTCGTGCTGATGGGCTCGGGTGAACCGTTTGACAATTATGACCAGGTGGTAGAGTTCATCCGTCGGCTCATGGATCCCGAGCTTTTAGGCCTTGGGGCACGCCGGATCACGGTCTCGACGAGCGGTGTCGTGCCAGGCATTGTAAAACTGGCCCACTCCGGGCTGGGGGTAAACCTGGCGGTCTCCCTGCACGCGCCGGACGATGCCACGCGCACCCTGCTCATGCCCGTAAACAAAAAGTGGCCGGTACACGACGTGGTGGCGGCGAGCAAAGAGTATTTTCGCCTCACAAGCCGCCGCGTGACCTTCGAGTACGCCCTGATAAAAAATGTCAACGATTCCAAGGAACATGCCGAAGCCCTGGCGCAGCTTTTATCCGGGTTTCCGTGTCACGTGAACCTGATCCGGCTCAACCCGGTGTCAGCAGGGAAATTCGAGCCGGCGGACAAATACACGGTCGAGGAGTTCGTCGCGACGTTGGCTGCCCGGCAGGTGGCCGTCACCGTGCGCCGCCGCCTTGGGATCGAAATCGATGCTGCTTGTGGCCAGTTGCGGCGCCGCTTGGTGCCAACCTTTTCGCTGGGCGGCGCGAACGGTGGGGAGGATGAACCGTGCGGGTAGGGGCCGCCACACATACGGGGCGAGTCAGGTCAACGAACGAAGACGCCTACTGTGTAATGGGCGATCCGGCGGGGGCGTACCTGCTTTTGGCGGTGGCAGACGGGATGGGCGGGCACGAGGGTGGCGAAATCGCCAGTGCCTTGGCCCTGTCCACCCTGGCCCGGGAAGTGGCCCGGGGCATGAACACGGCGGGGACGGATCCGGCGTTTGTGCTGGCCACGGGCATGGAAAGGGCCAACCAGGCGGTGTACCGTACCAGCATACAAAGGCTTGGCATGGGCGGCACGATGCTTGGCCTCGGCATGGGGACGACGCTCACGTGTGCGCTCATCGTAGGCGGCCGCGGCTACATCGCTCATGTGGGGGACAGCCGTGCCTACCGCTGGCGGGGGGGCAGCCTGCATTTGATCACGCAGGATCATTCCCTTGTCGCCGAGATGGTGCGCGACGGCGAGCTCGACCAGGACCAAGCGGACCAGGATCCGCGGCGGCACGTGCTTACAAGAGCGGTCGGCACCCAGGCCAACCTGGTGGCAGATCTCACCGGCATAGACGTGCAGCCCGGTGACCGGCTGCTTTTGTGTAGTGACGGGCTAAGCGGCGTGGTAGGGGAACAGGTGCTGGGGCGGGTGCTTTCGTCCGGTGCCACCTGTGACGAAATCGCCGCTGGGCTCGTCGACGAGGCACTGGAGGCCGGGGGCCCTGACAACATTACCGCGGTGGTTCTCTTTGTGAATGGGGCGCCGGGTAGCAAACAGGCAGGAGGGCGGCATGACTAAATTACTTGGCGGCCGCTACGAGCTTATGGAAAAAATTGGCGGCGGCGGCATGGCAACGGTTTACAAGGCCCGTGATACTTTGCTGCAGCGCGTGGTGGCGGTGAAGATTCTCCGCAACCAGTTCGTGAGCGACCCGGAATTCGTCCGGCGGTTCCGGCGGGAGGCCCAAAACGCTGCCAGCCTGTCGCACCCGAACATCGTAGCCATTTACGACGTCGGCGAGGACCATGACGACCATTACATCGTGATGGAATACGTCGCCGGCCGTACGCTGAAAGACATCATCAAGGAGCATGCTCCGTTACCCGTGAGCCAAGCACTCGCGATTGCGGCCCAAATCGGTCGTGCCTTGGAGCATGCCCACCGCCACCGCATCATTCACCGGGACATCAAGCCCCACAATATCCTCATCACCGCTGACGGCCGCGCCAAGGTGACAGACTTCGGCATAGCGCGTGCCGCCACCACGAGCACTCTTACCCACAGCGGTACTATCATGGGCTCCGTGCACTACATATCGCCCGAACAGGCGAACGGGGAACCGGCCGGGGAAAAGTCGGATATCTACGCGCTCGGGGTGGTTTTGTACGAGATGCTGACTGGCCAGGTCCCGTTTGATGGTCCGACACCGCTGGCGGTGGTCATGAAGCACGTTCAGGAAATACCAGTACCGGTGCGGCAGCTCAACCCGGCGGTGCCCGAAGATGTGGAACGCGTGGTCATGCGTTGCCTCCGGAAGCCGGTCGACGAGCGATACCCCAGTGCGGAAGCCCTGGTACGTGATCTGGAAGCGGCCTTGAAGGGGTTGCCGGTGTCTGAGCTCGGCGAGGATCTCGACGAGCCTACGCTCGTGATACCAGGCAGTCCCCCGCCGCCCGGAAAAAAGCGTCGCGCACTGGCCCCTTGGGCAGTGTGGACGATCGTGGCGGCGGTGGTGCTTGCGGCGGTGGGCCTTGCCGTCTGGCGGGTGGTCGTGTGGTTTAACGTGCCGGATGTGACTGTACCAGCCGTAACCGGCATGAATGTCATGCAGGCGCAGGAAACGTTGCACCAGGCGGGGCTGGAGTCCATCATTGTGGGCAACCCATACAGCGACCAGCCGGCTGGCACCGTGCTTTCGCAGGATCCCCCGAACGGGACGGTGGTGAAACAAAACTTTACTGTACAGCTGGTAATCAGCAAGGGTCCCCAAATGGTGGCGGTCCCCAACGTCGTGGGCCAACCAGAGGCCCAGGCGGAACTCACGCTCGCAAACGCCGGCTTCGCCGTATCGGTGCAGGACCAGTTCAGCGACCAGTGGCCGGCCGGCACGGTCATATCGCAGGACCCGAGCGGTGGAAAGCTTGAGAACGGCCAGACTGTGACCATCGTGGTGTCGAAAGGGGCACCGTCGCTTGTGATGCCGGATTTTGGTGGTCTTTCGCTGGCGGATGCCCGGGCACAGATGGCGAGCATGGGGCTCGTGGAAGGCACGGTTATCCCGCAGCCCAGCACGGCTCCAGCCCAGACGGTGCTCAGCACCGACCCCGCGCCGGGTACGCCGGTTTCAGCCGGCCAGCGCGTGAATTTCGTTATATCGAGCGGCCCTCCGGCCTCGCAGCATAGCGACACCGTGCAGTACACAGTGCCGGCCAGCGCGCCGGCAGGCGTGGACGTGAAGATCGACCTTTACGTGGACGGGGCGAGGATCGGTACCGTGTACTGGTCAACCCAGAATCCAGGGGACGTCGTCACCACCCCCTGCTTTTCATGGGAAGGTGGCTCTGCTTATGTGGAAATCATGCTTGGCGGCAACGTGGTGACGAAACAGGCCCTGAACGGGGCCGGGTGCCGTTAGGCTTAAGACATGGTCGCGGGGAGCGGTGGCGGAATGCGTCGTAAGCTCATAGCGCCGTCGGTTTTATCGGCCGACTTTGTCTGTCTGCGTTCCCAGGTAGAAGAGGTTGCCAAGGCGGGGGCCGATCTGTTGCACATAGACGTCATGGACGGTGTTTTCGTCCCCAACCTCACGATGGGACCGGCCGTGGTGGCCGCCCTAGCGCGTATAAGCAGCCTGCCGCTGGATGTCCACCTGATGATCAGCGATCCTGACCGTTATCTGGCAGCATTTGCGGAGGCCGGTGCCGCCTATCTGACCGTGCATGCCGAAGCCACACCGCACCTGTACCGCACGCTGGAAACTATCCACAAGCTCGGGGTGAAGGCCGGCGTGGCCCTCAATCCGGCCAGCGGGCTTCACATGCTTGAGTGGGTGTGGGATCGGCTGGACCTGGTACTCATCATGACCGTGGAGCCTGGGTTCGGCGGCCAGGAGTTTATTGAAGCCATGCTCCCCAAGATCAGGGACGCGCGGGCACATCTGGACCGGGTGGCGAGCCCCGCTTTGCTCGCCGTGGATGGCGGCATAAACGCTCGCACGGCAGTCCTGGCTTCTGAGGCCGGGGCGGAGGTGCTCGTAGCAGGCTCGGCCATTTTTGGAACCGGGGATGCCGCCGCTGCCGTGAGGGCTATGCGGGCTGCCCTGACAGGCACTACCACTGCGGGCTGTTAATATATTTGAGGCAGGATACGCATCCGGCGTGATGGCCTTGCTGGCGGGGGAGAGGTGGACCACAGTGCGATTCTATGTGGTACGGGTGCCGAGGGTAGTGGCTAAGATCCTAGCTTCGTTTGTCGGCGTATTCTCTCGCCACCGCGGCTAGGCAAGT